>NZ_JAMYLI010000006.1:0-255027 GCF_040317955.1 Mesorhizobium sp. M1342
TGGTCATCCTCAATGCAAAAGCACGCGATGCGCGCAACGAGTTCGTAATTGCAACTTGACACCCCAGATAGTCGCTCTCCCCCACATTCGTGGGGCGAGGAACCCAAGCCTGCGAAGCCGCCCCGAAAACGCCGGTTTTCCCGTGTCTTTCCTTGCCAGGGCCGCGTTTCCCGTGGGAAGGGGCGTGGTATCTCAGGGCTTGGGGGCTTGGCATGACGAACATCGGGGCCGGGGGCGCTGCGCCCTCGCTTATCAGGGCATCGCTCAGCCGCACTGGCAAATGGGCCGGCAGCGTCGCCTTTATCGGGGGTGCCGTATCCGACATCCTCAATCCGCTGGCGCCGTTCGCCGCCTATATCGCGCTGATCGCCGCGGTGGCCGCAATCATCATCGCCATTGCCATCGTGCTCAGGCTGGTGCTGGCGGCCAGAGCGCTGCCGGCCTTGATCTTCGCCACAACAGCAGCGGCGGTCGCCGGCGGCGTCTACGGCCTGCAGCAGCAGACCAACGCCCAGAACGGGGTGATCGCCAGCCTGGTGCCGGCCATTGCCGGGCTGCAGCAGTCGATGGGCATCGTTACCGAAAAAGTGGCCAGGATCGAGCAGACCGTCACGCAGACGCAGAAGACGGTCGAACAGGTCAAGCAGTCGACCGACACGGTGGCCAAGAAGACCGATGAGATCGCTAACGCCCAGCAGCAGCAGACGCAGCAGACGGCGGAAGTGCAGAAGACCACCGACGAGGTGAAGAAGCAGACCGAGAAGCTGCAAGAAACGACTCAGCAGATCGCCGCCTCGATCGACACCATCGCCAGGGGCTTTGCCGCCCTTGCCGCGCAGGGTGGGGCGATCGCCGAGCCGAAGCGGCCGGACGAGTTCTACCACAATGCCCGTGTCTACGAGCTGTCCGGCGACATGCTCAATGCACGGCGCTCCTACCTCGCCTTTGCCGGCTTCGATGTCGACGCCATCGATCCCTATACGCGCTTTGCCACGCTGCTTCGGGTGCAGGACGGCAAGGCCGGCGCCCGCGAAGTGTTCGGCGCGCTTGCCGACAAGGGCAAGGCGCTGTCGATCAAGCTGGTGCATATCCAGCAGTTCGACGACGCCCAGCGCGTCGACAAGCTCAACGCCTTCATATCAGCCAATCCAGATTTCGCGCCGGCCTATTTCCTGTTGGCGCAGGAGTTTTCCGAAGACCGGCTCGGCGCCCAGACGCTGGCCGACAAGCGCAACGAGGCCAAGGCGCTGACCAAGTTCACGTCCTACGAGAAGGATGGCGGGCTGCTCACATATTTCGTCGACCAGACGCAGCTGGCCGACTGGCTGGACCGCAGCCGCAGCCGGCTGGCCGCACTCGGCGACGTGCTCGATCCCGCCCGCTTCGTGCCTTCGCTGACGCCGATGCGCTCCAACCAGGGCTGGTCGATGACCATCTCGCTGCCCGAGCCGGCGACCGCCATCTCCTGGCGCATGGGCAACAGCGGTCCGTTCACCGACACCGGTTTCCTGGCCATGAACGACCAGACGACCGGCAAGCCGATGGCCAATCCGAGCTTCGAGATGCCCGACAGCACCGTGGCCGGCATCATCGCCATCAAATATCTCGACATCAGGGGCCGCGAGACCGGCCCGTTCGACATCCGCTTCGACCCGGAGGCGGCACTCCAGCAGGGCAACAAGCAGATCCTCGACCAGTTCTGGACCTCGTGGATCGCCTTCGATGCCAGCGGCAATCACGGGCTGGTCTATTTCACCCAGATGCTGTCCTACCGCTGCGCCATCAAACAGGTGCACTACAGCCTGAACGGCGCGGCGCTCGACAAGGAGATCAAGATGCCGCGTTGCGACAAGAAGGACCCTTACGCCATCCCCTACGACTACCAGCCCTATTTCAAGGTCGCCGACAGCGTGAAATCGATGTCGGTGCAGGTCACCTACACCGACGGCACCAAGTCGCCGGTGCGGGAATACAAGCGGCAGTAGCTACGCTCACCCTCCCCCTTGTGGGGAGGGCTATCGCACGTGGAATTCTTGAGATGTCTGCCCGGCACGGACCCCCACCCCTAACCCCTCCCCACAAGGGGGAGGGAGACTTCCGTTGGCGCCGACCCAGGCTAGTCGCCTGTCTTTTCGGCGCCAAAGAAAGAACAATTAAGGCACGCGACAGCGTTCCCTCCCCCTTGTGGGGAGGGTTAGGGTGGGGGTCCTCTTCGAAAGAATCCATATGCGATGTGGGAGGGTGAGAACTGATGCAAAATGCCTGTCGCGGTGCTTGCGCAAGTGCCGCCGAACAGGCCAGTTTGCGCCTGCAGAATCGGTGAGAGCGCGATGACCATCCAGACCATCAAGGCCCGAGGCATTTCGGTTTCGCTCGACCTCACGGTCGGCCATATCGCCGGCATGGTCGTCGAGGGTGGCGGACGGCAGTTGAAGCCGCTGCACCGCGCGCCCTGGGTTGATGCGAATGAGACGCTGCCGGACAATTTGCCGGAAGGTACGGTTCGGCTGTCCGGCGATTTTCTCTGCGCGCCGTTTTCGCGCAGCGATGTCGAGGAGGCGCCGCTGCATGGCTGGCCGGCCAACAGCGCCTGGGACATCGCCGAAAGTGCCGCGACGGATGATGGCTGGCGCGCGGTCTACCGCCTGCGGCACAAGGTGATGGGTGCCAGCGTCGACAAGATCCTGACGCTGCGCGACGGCCATCCCTTCCTCTACCAGGAGCATGCGTTTTCCGGCGGCCATGGTGCCATCTCGGTCGCGCATCACCCGATGACGGCGATGACGGGCGGCGGCAGGCTGGCCTTTTCGCCGAAGCGGTTTGCGGCGACGCTGGACGACCCGCTGGAGCCGGATCCCGCGCGCGGCCGCTTCCTGCTGGCCTATCCGGCACGATCCGCCGATCTCAGCCAATTCCCCGCCGCCGGCGGCGGTACGCTCGACCTGACGGAATACCGCATGGACGACCGCCGCGAGGATTTCCTCACGCTGGTCGAGGCGGATCATGGCGGGCCGGGCTGGACCGCGCTTGCACGAGAGGCCGAAGACGATCTGGTGCTGGTGCTGAAGAACCCGGCCGAACTGCCGATCACCATGCTGTGGTTCAGCAATGGCGGGCGCGACTACGCGCCGTGGAGCGGTCGCCACCTGGGCGTGCTCGGCATCGAGGATGGCCGCGCCGCCGTCGGCCATGCCGCCTCGATCGGCGACAACTGGCTGAAGCGCGAAGGGGTCGCGACCGCCTTTGCACTGGGCGAAGGCCAAAGCGTGTCCTTTCGCCATGTCATCGGCGCCATTCCGCTGGCCGGCGGCGAGCCGCCACAGGCGATCACGACGGCGGATGGCCGCATACGACTGGTGACGGGTGGCGCGACGCGGGAGGTTCCCTTCGACAGCGATTTCCTGCGCATTGGCCAGCCTGCGCCCGCTTGATGGGATTGCGCGGCCGTAGGGTTTGAAATTTCCGTGAACTGCCGCCAAGATGTGGCCGAAATCATCATGCGGAACATGGTGGATTTGAAGCTCCTGCCAGAGAGGCTCTCATGTCCGAAATCGCCCATCTCGCCGCCACCATCTTCAAGCGTGCCGGCAAGGCAAACCGCTTCATCGTGGCCATTGCCGGGCCACCAGGCTCCGGCAAGTCGACGCTGTCGGCAAGGCTGCATGAACTGCTGCCCGAAGGTGCTTCGGAAGTCGTGCCGATGGACGGCTTCCACTATGACGACGCCGTGCTCGAGCGGCGCGGCCTGCGCGCGCGCAAGGGCGCGCCGGAAACCTTCGACTTTGCCGGGTTTGAGGCCCTGCTGAAGCGTATCCGTGCCGGTGAACCCGACATCGCCATCCCGGTCTTCGACCGCAGCATGGAGCTGTCGCGCGCCGCCGCCTCGATCGTCGCCACGGAAACCAAGTTCATCCTGGTCGAGGGCAACTATCTGCTGCTCGACGAAGAGCCGTGGTCGCGGCTGGCGCCGCTGTTCGATTTCTCGATCTTCGTCGACGTGCCGCGCAACGAACTCGAGCGCCGCCTGATGGAGCGCTGGCACGGACATGGCCGCTCCGACGAAGATGCGCGCGCCTGGATCGCGTCCAACGACCTGCCCAACATCGAACGCGTGCTCGCGCGGCGCCGGGCTGCCGATCTGGTGATCGGCCTTTCCGCTTGATTCGACGGATTGCGCAAGGGGAACCTTAAGACTTTCAGGCCGTTATCCCGACACGGCAATTGTGCCAGAAGAGGGATTCGGTCCAATGGCAATCAAGGCAAGAAAGCCCGCGCCCGCCAAGGGCAAGGCGACCCAATCCAAGGCCGGCGCCGGCCCGGCGATGACAGCCCGTTCGAAGGACGCCAAGCCGGCCTTCGGCAAGGCAGCGCCGAAGAAAGCGGTGCCGGCCGCAGCGAAAGCCGCGCCAAAAGCAGCAAAGCCGAAGAAGCCCGTGAGTTCCAGCGACTCCCTGAGCGGCAGTGCGGTGCGCACGGCCAAGGCGACGGCGAACGTCGCTGCCGGCGCCGTCATGGTCGCCGCCCGAGGTGCTGCGTCGCTCGCTGCTTCCGTCATGGGCAAAGGCGGTTCGAAGGCCAAAGCGAAGGCAAAATAGCCGCGCTTCGGAGGCTGGTTCGGCTATCCCTTGGCGGGGATGGTCAGGCCTTTCTGCACCGCCGGCCGCGCCAGGCCGCGTTCCAGCCATGTTCCCACATGGGCGAAATCGTCGAAGCCGACGAGTTCGCGCGCTTCGTAGAATCCGATCAGGTTGCGCACCCAGCCGAGCAGCGAGATGTCGGCGATGGTGTAGTCATTGCCCATGATCCACTTGCGCCCCTTCAGCCTGCCGTCGAGCACGCCGAGCAGTCGCTTTGACTCGTCGCGATAGCGCTCCAGAGGGCGTTTGTCGGCGATCTCGCGACCGGCGAATTTGTGGAAGAAGCCGACCTGGCCGAACATCGGCCCGACCGAGGCCATCTGGAAGAACACCCACTGGATGGTCTCGTAGCGGCGCGCAGCATCGATGGGCATGAGCAGGCCGGTCTTTTCAGCGAGGTAGAGCAGGATGGCGCCGGATTCGAACAGGCCGATCGGCTTGCCGTCCGGACCGTTCGGATCGATGATCGCCGGTATCTTGCCGTTGGGGTTGAGCGACAGGAATTCCGGTGTCCAGCTTTCGTTCTGGCCGATGTTGACCCAATGCGGCTCGTAAGGCAGGCCGAGTTCCTCCAGGGCGATCGAAATCTTCACGCCGTTCGGCGTTGTCGCCGAATAGAGCTGGAGCTGATCCGGACGCTTGGCCGGCCAACGCGTTGCGATCGGAAAGGCGGACAGGTCGGCCATGGAAACTCCTGAATGAGGATTCGCGCCGAGCGGCGCGGTTTTGGCGGGTCGGCCAAGGATTAGACGCGGCGCACGGCACGATCAATGGCGTGCAAGGGTTTCGTTGCGCGCGAACAGTCAACGGAACGGCCTGCTTGGGGCAGATCGCGCGCCCGGCCTTGCGTTCAGACGGCCTTGAAGGCCAGCACGGCATTGGTGCCGCCGAACGCGAAACCGTTGCTGATCGCGGCGCGCACCTTGCGCTCGCGCGGCACATTCGGCGTGACGTCGAGGTCGCAATCGGGATCGGCCTCACGAAAATTGGCCGTCGGCGGCACGATGCCTTCGCGGATCGCCATCACGCAGGCGATCATCTCCAGCGCACCCGATGCGCCCAGGCAATGGGCGTGCATCGACTTGGTCGACGACACCGAAAGCTTGTAGGCATGGTCGCCGAAGACGCGCTTGATCGCTGCCGTCTCGATCTGGTCGTTGGCCTTGGTGCCGGTGCCATGGGCATTGAGGTAGTCGACATCCTCGGGATTGAAGCCGGCATCGGCCAGGCAGGCGCGCATGGCCGCCGTCGGCCCTTCGACGGTCGGAGCGACAATGTCGGAGGCGTCGGCGGAGAGGCCGGCGCCGGCGACCTCGGCAAGGATGGTGGCGCCGCGCGCCATGGCATGCTCATACGTCTCCAGGACCGCCATGCCGGCGCCCTCGCCGAGCGACAGTCCCTGGCGGTCGGCCGAGAATGGCCGGCAGGTGTCGGGCGCCAGCACGCGCAATGCTTCCCAGCCCTTCAGGATGCCCCAGACCAGCGGCGCATCGGTGCCGCCGGCGACCATCACGTCGGCGCGGCCAAGCCTGATCTGGTCGACGGCCGAGGCGATGGCGTGGTTGGATGAGGAGCAGGCCGAGGTGACACCGAAGACCGGGCCGCGCAGGCCCAGACTCATGCTGACGTGGCCGGAGGCCGCGCTTGGCATAACCTTTGGCACGGTGAAGATACCGGCGCGGTTCTTGCCCTCGACCAGGATGGCACGATAGCTCTCTTCGATCGCCTCCCAGCCGCAGACGCCGACGCCGACGACGGTGCCCATCCGATAGGTGGTGGCTTCATTCGAAGTCAGGCCGGCCTGCTGCATGGCTTCCCTGGCTGCGATCGTCGCCAGCAGGCTGAAGCGGTCCATCGACACGGTCTGCTTGCGGTCGATGCCGTGATCGGGAAGCGCCTTGATTTCGCAGCCGACCTTGACCTTCAAATCATGCAGTTGGGGACTTGTGATCTGGCCGATGGCCGAGCGGCCGGCGCGCATCTCGTTCCAGATCGCGGGCGCGCTGGTGCCGAGCCCGCAAATGCCGCCCATGCCGGTGATGACAACGCGCTGCCGCATTCAGTTCAGGCTTTTTTCGCGATCAGCGCGCGCACAGCTTCGACCATGTCGCCGACATTCTTCAGATTGCTCCAGGCGTCGACCGTGTTCATCTCGATCTCGATGCCATACTCTTCCTCAAGATCGAAGATAATCTCCGTCAGCTCGAGCGAATGGATGCCAAGCGAGGTCAATTCGGTGGTGGTGGTGATTTCTTCGCCGCCCGGCTCGGCATGAGCCTTGATCTTCGCGATGATATCCGTTGCCAGCTGGTCGGCCATTCGGTTCCTTCCCCACTATCTCGACGTTTCCCGACGCCAACTGAGCAGCGCCCCTTTTTCTCCTGGTATCAAGCCGCCGTCGTCGTTTAATACCCCCGCCAAGCGCAGCATGACCGTACCAAGGTGGTTCCCTCTATAGAAACCGAAACGTTGTCAAGCAACAAGCTATATCGAACTCCATATCGACAAAGCCGCCGGAGTGCTTAACGTGCAGGCATGGATATGGGCGAACATGGCGGGATTTCGACGCAGCGCGTTGCGGGCGTCGCGCGGCTTTCCTGCGCGCTCCGTGAGGGCCGCACGCGCCTGCGGCGCCTCTATCAGGACGGCGCCGCCAAGATAAGAATGCCGGCCGTCTCGGCCGATCCGCTCGAAGCGGTGCTGATCAACACCGCCGGCGGGATGACCGGCGGCGACCGTATCGCCTGGGACGTGGATGTCGGCGCGGCCGCTTCGGCATCGATCACCACGCAGGCCTGCGAGAAGATCTACCGGGCGGCATCCGACCGTGCCGAAGTGCGGGTCAATTTGTCGGTCGGGGAAAACGGCCGCATCGCCTGGCTGCCGCAGGAAACCATCGTCTTCGACCGGGCGGCCTTTGCCCGCACGCTCGACGTCGAGCTTGCCGTCGGCGCCGAGGCGCTGGTGCTGGAAGCCGCCGTCTTCGGTCGCCTGGCTATGGGCGAGCGCGCCACGCAGGGCAACTTCCATGACCGCTGGCGCGTGCGCCAGGATGGCGCCCTCATTCATGCCGAGGATTTCCGCATCGGACCCGATATCGCCGCCAGGCTCGACCGCCCGGCCGTTGCCGGCGGCGCGATCGCGGTGGCGACGCTGCTTCTGGTGTCGCCGCACGCCGAGGCCCTGCTCGACCAGGTTCTGGAGATCGTCGGCGACCAAGGCAGCGCCAGCGCCTGGTGCGTGAAGAAATCTGGCAAGCTTCTTGCGAGGCTCTACGCCGGGGACGGCTACCGGCTGCGCCAGCGGCTGGTTCCACTCGTCGAATTGCTCAACGGAAGGGCGGGGTTGCCCAAATTATGGTCACTATAGGCCTGTCTCTACCAATCCAGGGAAACGCATGAACCTGACGCCGAGGGAAAAGGACAAGCTGCTGATCGCCATGGCGGCGATCGTGGCGCGCAAGCGGCTCGAACGCGGCGTCAAGCTCAACCATCCAGAAGCGATCGCGCTGATCACCGACTTCGTCGTCGAAGGCGCCCGCGACGGCCGTCCGGTCGCCGAACTGATGGAAGCCGGCGCTCATGTCGTCAGCCGCGCGCAAGTCATGGAAGGCATCGCCGAGATGATCCATGACGTGCAGGTCGAGGCGACTTTTCCCGACGGCACCAAGCTGGTGACCGTGCACGAACCGATCCGTTGAGGAGGACAGGATGCTGGAGCTGCGTCCCAACTGCGAATGCTGCGACAAGGACCTGCCGCCCGAGGCGACGGATGCGCTGATCTGCACCTTCGAGTGCACCTTTTGCGCCGGATGCGTGGAACAGGTGTTGGGCGGCATCTGCCCCAATTGCGGCGGTGGTTTTTCGGCGCGGCCGATCCGCCCGGCAGCGATGCTGAAGAAATACCCGGCGTCGAGTAAACGCGTTCTCAAGGCCGAAGGCTGCGGCCCCCGCAAGGCGGCGTAAACACCAGACCGAGCAAAACGAAAGGCAATAGAATGATCCCTGCCAAACGCCTCTCCCTGTCGGCGATCCTGCTGCTGGCCGCTGCCATGCCGGCCTATGCCCATGTCGGCATCGGCACGGCCTCCTCCTTCACGGCCGGCTTCATGCACCCGCTTTCCGGGCTCGATCACATGACGGTGATGATCGCGGTCGGACTGTGGGCAGCGATCAAGGGCGGCAAGGCGGTTCTTGCCTGGCCGGCGGCCTTTGTCGGTGTCATGCTGGTCGGCGGCGCGCTGGGCATTTTGCATATGCCGCTGCCCTTCGTCGAACCCGGCATACTGGCCTCAATCGTGGCGCTCGGGCTGCTGGTGGCGCTGGCGGTCGATCTGCCGGTCTCGGCCGGCGTCGCCATCATCGGCCTGTTCGCGCTGTTCCACGGCCACGCGCATGGCACCGAGGTGCCGGAGAATGCCGGCGGGCTTGAATACATGGCCGGCTTTGCCATCGCCACGCTGTTGCTGCATGCCACCGGCATCGCCGCCGGTCTCGGTCTCGGCATCCGGTTCCGCGGCTTGGCCCGTACTGCCGGTGCCGCCTGCGCGGCGATCGGCATCGGCCTCGCCTTCGGCATCGTGTGAGGGTGACCATGATCCCCGGTGAGATCATCACGGTGGACGGCGACATCGAGCTCAACAAGGGCCTGCCGACCGTCACCCTGAAAGTCGCCAACAGCGGCGACCGGCCGATCCAGGTCGGCAGCCACTACCATTTCTTCGAGACCAATGAGGGGCTGAAATTCGACCGCGAGCGTGCCAGGGGCATGCGTCTCGACATTGCCGCGGGCACGGCCATGCGTTTCGAGCCGGGCCAGGAGCGCGACGTCACGCTGGTGCCGCTCGGCGGCAAGCGCGAGGTCTACGGATTTCAGCAGAAGGTGATGGGCAAGCTGTGAGATCTCCCGGCGCGCTCAGCTCAGTTCGATGGCTTGGCCGCGGCGTAGATGACGATCTTTCCGGGATTGTCGAATTCGACGGCGAGGACATCCTGCGCCTGCACGCGCCGCGATTCGATGGCGTTGAACAGCAGCGCGTTGGCCTCGATCTCCTTGCGCAGCTCCGTGATGTCGTCTTGATGCTGCTTGACCTTGCTTTCGATCTCCGGCGGCGGGCCGCCTTCGCTGCGCGCGGCGTCGGTGAGGAACACGATGTCGACCTTGTCGAGCTTGGACGTCTTGCGCACCGTACCGATGTTTTCACGCGTGCGGTCGATCGCCGTGTTGACGCTGCGGGCTTCGGCGGTGGCCTTGGCCTCTTCCTGCTTGACGTGCGAGCCGACGATGCGGTTGACGGTCTCCGTGCTTTCCAGCCCTTGCGCTTTCAATCCGGCAACAGACCCTGCCGCCGCCAAGAACGCCGTGGCGGCGACTGCCTGCATTCTGGTCGAGAAAGAAGTGATCGCCATCGCTCGCTCCTGAGAGAAGTCGTTTCGGGGCGCGGGTTAGCGCGAAAAGAACAAAACGAATCCCGCCCGGCGAAGGTTCCTTTCCCGATGCGGCCGGCAGGCCGGATGCCGGCCCGCCGTGCCGTCTCGTCAGCTCGCCTTCTTGGTGATCAGGGTCAGTGCGCCATTGGGTTCCATGCTGGCGGCGACGACTTGCGCCGAACTGAGCCCCTTGGCTTCCAGCGCCGACTTCACCTTGGGCGTGGCGTCGATAGAGCTGCGCAGTTTCTTCAGGCCGTCATCGCCACGCTGGGCGATCACCTGGTTGACCTGCGTCTGGGTGTCCTTCGGCAGCTCGGTGATG
Organism: Mesorhizobium sp. M1342; assembly: GCF_040317955.1. Classification (NCBI taxonomy): domain Bacteria; kingdom Pseudomonadati; phylum Pseudomonadota; class Alphaproteobacteria; order Hyphomicrobiales; family Phyllobacteriaceae; genus Mesorhizobium; species Mesorhizobium sp. M1342. Next base: position 10,389 of record NZ_JAMYLI010000006.1, read on the forward strand.
TCGACGATGTTGACGCTCTGGATCGTCGGCACCGCAGGCTGAGCCTGGGGCGTGGCTGGAGCAGGCGTTGCCGGCGCCGGAGCGGGCTGTGGCGCGGGTTGCTGCTGGGCACCCGCGGCGCCCGCCAGCATCAGGCTGGCAGCAGCGGCAAGAATTATTGTTTTGCGCATGGATTTTCCTTTCCATCGATTGGCAAACGGTCGGTCTGGGGTGACCCCCTAACCTCAACCGCCAAATGGGATCAGAAGGTGTCGCCCAGCGGGTCATTGCGTGACCATAGGATGGCAGCAATGTGCAGCCGCGCTTCAATCCCACCGCATTTCGGCAAACCGCATTTCAGGAGCAATCGCTGATGGCCAGAATTACCCGCGCCGCCTATGCGCAGATGTATGGCCCGACGGTCGGCGACAGAGTGCGCCTTGCCGACACCGAACTGTTCATCGAGGTCGAGAAGGATCTCACCATCCATGGCGAAGAGGTGAAATTCGGCGGCGGCAAGGTGATCCGCGACGGCATGGGCCAGAGCCAGGTTTCCAGGGCGCAAGGCGCCGTCGATACCGTCATCACCAACGCGCTGGTGATCGATGCTAGCGCAGGCATCTTCAAGGCCGACGTCGGCCTCAGGGACGGGCGCATCACGGCCATCGGCAAGGCCGGCAATCCGGACACGCAGGATGGCGTCACCATCATCATTGGTCCCGGCACCGAGATCATCGCCGGCGAGGGCAAGATCCTGACCGCGGGCGGCTTCGATGCGCATATCCACTTCATCTGCCCGCAGCAGATCGAAGAGGCGCTGATGTCAGGCATCACCACTATGCTCGGCGGCGGCACCGGTCCGGCGCACGGCACGCTGGCCACCACCTGTACGCCGGGGCCATGGCACATGGCCCGCATGATCCAGTCCTTCGATGCCTTCCCGATGAACATCGGCCTGTCGGGCAAGGGCAATGCCTCGCTGCCCGCAGCCCTCGAGGAAATGGTGCTGGGCGGCGCCTGCTCGCTGAAGCTGCACGAGGACTGGGGCACGACGCCGGCGGCGATAGACTGCTGCCTGTCGGTCGCCGACGACTATGACGTGCAGGTGATGATCCACACCGACACGCTGAACGAATCCGGCTTTGTCGAGAACACCGTCGCGGCTATCAAGGGCCGCACCATCCACGCCTTCCACACCGAGGGCGCCGGCGGCGGCCACGCGCCCGACATCATCAAGGTCTGCGGCCTGCCCAACGTCATCCCGTCCTCGACCAACCCGACGCGGCCCTACACGGTCAACACGCTGGCCGAGCATCTCGACATGCTGATGGTCTGCCATCATTTGTCGCCGTCGATCCCCGAAGACATCGCCTTTGCCGAAAGCCGCATCCGCAAGGAAACCATCGCGGCGGAAGACATTTTGCACGACATCGGTGCCTTCTCGATCATCTCATCGGACAGCCAAGCCATGGGCCGCGTCGGCGAAGTGGCGATCCGTACCTGGCAGACCGCCGACAAGATGAAGCGCCAGCGCGGCTCGCTGCCGCAGGAGACCGGCAACAACGACAATTTCCGCGTCCGCCGCTACATCGCCAAATACACGATCAACCCGGCCATCGCGCATGGACTGTCGAAAGACATCGGCTCGATCGCGGCGGGCAAACGCGCCGACCTGGTGCTGTGGAACCCGGCCTTCTTCGGCGTCAAGCCGGACATGGTGCTGATCGGCGGCATGATCGCCGCCGCCCCGATGGGCGACCCCAACGCCTCGATCCCGACGCCGCAGCCGATGCACTACCGGCCCATGTTCGGCGCCTATGGCAAGGCAAGGACCAACTCGTCGGTGACCTTTGTTTCGAAAGCCGCGCTCGAATCAGGCCTGCACGGCAGGCTTGGCGTCGACAAGCAGTTCGTCGCCGTTGAAAACACCCGCGGCGGCATCGGCAAGCATTCGATGGTGCTCAACGACGCCACGCCGCATGTCGAAGTCGACCCGGAAACCTACGAGGTCCGTGCCGACGGTGAATTGCTCACCTGCGAACCGGCGACGGTGCTGCCGATGGCGCAGAGGTATTTTCTGTTTTGAAGCGGCGATTCGACCGGGCGAGCCTTATCCGTTGCAGCCCTTGGTGGGAGGCAGCAATATGCGGCCGACCACCAGTTGCATTGTGATCGAGCATGGCCACCGAAATCGCTTCCGCCCACGACATCTTCCCGCATATCCGCATCGTCATGGGCATGGTGATCGGGCTTGGCGTCGCCCGCCTGCTGTCGGGGGTGGCGCGGATCGTCCAGCATCCCGGCCAATACAAGCTCTATCCCGTGCATCTGGCCTGGGTCGTCTCGGTGCTCCTGATGCTGGTGCATTTCTGGTGGTGGGAGTTCGGCCTCTACGCCATCGAAACCTGGACCTTCGGCAAGTATCTGTTCATCATCTTCTACGCGATCACGCTGTTCCTGCTGTGCGCGCTTTTGTTTCCCGATTCGATGCTGGACTACACCAGCTACGAGGATTTCTTCTATTCGCGCCGGGCGTGGTTCTTCGGCCTGCTGGCGGCGACCTATATGCTCGACGTGGTCGACACGCTGCTGAAGGGGCCGGAGCATTTCGCCCGCTTCGGCAGCGAGTACCTGTTCCGCACGCCGGTCTTCGTCGCGCTTTGCATCATTGCGATCCTGGTGCGCGACCGCCGCTTCCATATCGCCTTCGTGACGGCGGCGCTCATCTATCAGATATCGTTCATCCTGCGGCTCTTCGACACCATCGTCTGAACGAACGCGATGGTCTAGCTTGTTGGGGAAAGGCAGGGTTCGACATGTACAAGGCCGTTGGATCGCGCGGATCCCGGGTCAGCCGCGTTCTCTGGATGCTCGAGGAGCTCGGGCAGCCTTATGAATTCGTCGAGGTCAGGCTGCGCTCACCGGAAGCCTATGCGCTCAACCCATCGGGCAAGGTGCCGATCCTCATCGATGGCGAACTGACGGTGACGGATTCGGCGGCGATTTGCGTCTATCTCGCCGACAAGCACGCGGACATGGGCATGAGCGCCAACCCAGGCCTAGCCGGTCGCGCCGAAATGGATTCCTGGATGCATTTTGCGCAGAGCGAGCTTGAAGCGCCGCTGTGGAACAAATTGCGCCATCGCTTCCTGCTGCCGAAGGACGTACGCGTCGATGTCGGTCCTGCGGCGGCTTACGATTTTGCCTCGGAGCTGAAGGCGCTGGAGCGGCGGCTGGGCGACAAACCGTTTGCGCTGGGCGCTCGGTTTTCCGCCGTCGACGTGCTGCTCGGCGACATGGGCGGCTGGGCGCGTGCCGGCCGGTTTGAGATCGAGTCCGAACGCGTCAACGCCTATTTCGACCGCGTGCTGGCGCGGCCTGCGCGTGTGCGGGCACAAGCAAATGGAGGATCCATGAAATGAAGCTCAACCTCAACACCGACTTCACCAAATTCCCGCGCGCCGTCTCCGTGCTGTCCGCCGGCAATGCCGGAACCACCCTACCGTCCGGCCGGGCCATTCTCGCCCATGACGAACGCCATCTGCGCCGCCGCGCCATCGAGCTTGCCGACGGCAGCAAGGTGCTGGTCGACCTGCCCGAGCCCGTCGCCTTGAACGATGGCGACCGTCTGGTGCTGGAGGATGGCGGCCATATCGAGATCATCGCGGCGCCGGAAGAGGTCTACGACATCCGCGCCCGCGACGGCGTGCATCTGGCCGAGCTCGCCTGGCACATCGGCAATCGCCATCTCGCGGCGAGCATCGAGGCCGGGCGCATCCTCATCCTGCGCGACCATGTCATCAAGGCGATGCTGGAGGGGCTGGGCGCCACCGTGACCGACGTGTCCGAACCGTTCAAACCGGTGCGCGGTGCCTATTCCGGCCATGATGGGCAAAGCCATGATCACGGCCATGCGCATGCGCACAGCCACGCGGAAGCGCACAGCCATTCTCATGGCGAAGCGCATTCCCATTCGCACAGTCATGCCGGCCATCGCCACGATCATGACTGACCAGCCTTCGAACATCGCCCTGCTGCGGCTGATGGCGTGGCTGTCGCCTGCCTTTCCGGTCGGCGGCTTTTCCTACAGCCATGGTCTCGAGCGCGCGGTGCATGACGGGCTGATTGCCGATGCCGACAGCCTCGCCTGCTGGCTGGAAACGCTGGTCGAGATGGGCTCCGGCTGGAACGATGCCGTGCTGTTCGCCGAGAGTTGGCGCCGCGCGCGCAACGCAGGCGATCTCGATGAAGTAGCGGCACTCGCGGAGGCGCTGGCCGGCTCGCGCGAACGCCACACCGAAACCATGCTGCAGGGTGCGGCCTTCCTCAAAGCGGCGGCGGCCTGGCCAAATCCAGTGCTGGAGCGCTTGCCGGCTGAATGCGCCTATTGCGTCGCCGTCGGCGCCATTGCCGGCGGCAACGGCATCGGGCTTCAGGACGCGCTGTCGGCCTTCCTGCAAACCTTCTTCTCCAACCTCGTGCAGGCAGCGATCCGGCTTGGCATCGTCGGCCAGAGCAAAGCCACAGCTCTGTTGGCCGGCTTCGAGCCACTGGCCCTGGCGACCGCGACCCGCGCCGCGCGCTCGACACTCGACGATCTCGGTGGCTGCGCCTTCGTTTCCGATGTCATGGCGATGAAGCACGAAACCCAGTATTCGCGATTGTTCCGTTCATGATCCTTCTCGCCTTCTCGCTTTCGACCGTTCTACTCCTGATTACCGCGCTGCACGCCTATTGGGGCCTTGGCGGCATCTGGCCGGGCCAGGATGCGGCCTCCTGCGCTCACGCCGTCGTCGGCTTTCGCGGCGTCGATGAGATGCCGACGCCGTTCGCCAGTTTCGCCGTCGCCGCGTGCCTGTGCCTGGCGACGCTGTGGCCGCTTGCGCTCATAGGCGTCTTTGCCTCGCCCTTCCCCCAGGAGGGGCTCGCCGCCACCTCGCTGCTCATCGGTCTGGTGTTCCTGGGACGCGGCATAGCCGGCTTCACGCCGTGGTGGCGGCGGCTGACGCCGGAACAGCCTTTCGCGCGGCTCGATGTCCGCTATTATTCGCCGCTGTGCCTGTTGATCGGGCTCGGCTTTGCCATCCTCGCCATCACGGAGTTTCCGACATGACACAGACAAATGGTCCGCTGCGCGTCGGCATTGGCGGCCCGGTCGGTTCGGGCAAGACGACGCTGACCGAAAAACTGTGCAAGGCGCTGCGCGACGAGTTTTCCATCGCCGTCGTCACCAACGACATCTACACCAAGGAAGACGCCATGATGCTGGCGCGGCTGCAGGCGCTGCCCGAGGACCGCATCATGGGTGTCGAGACCGGCGGCTGCCCGCACACCGCCATCCGCGAGGACGCGTCGATCAATCTGCAGGCGATCGCGCAGATGAACAGGAAATTCCCGGATCTCGACATCGTCTTCATCGAATCCGGCGGCGACAACCTCGCCGCCACCTTCTCGCCCGATCTCGCCGACCTGACGCTCTATGTCATCTCGGTTTGCCAGGGCGAGGAGATCCCGCGCAAGGGCGGGCCGGCAATCACCCGCTCCGATTTCCTGGTGATCAACAAGAGCGACCTTGCTCCTTACGTGAACGTCAACCTCGATGTCATGGAGAGCGACGCCGGCCGCATGCGCGGCAAGCGGCCGTTCGGCTTCACCGACCTGTCGCGCGGCAAGGGGCTGCAGGAGGTGATCGATTTCATCATCGAGCATGGCGGCCTGCGAGCCGGCGCTGCCGCTGCCAGCACGGCGGCGTGAGACAGCTATCCCTGCACCAACCAAAACCGGTTGCGGGGATCGACTGGCCACGGCATTCTTGCCGAAACCGGAGGATTTTTCGATGAGCCTTGCCCGTCTGCAAAAGGAAACGCTGACCAACCTGCCCTACTATGAGGAGCGCGTCGATCTCGCCTGCGCCTTCCGCTGGACGGCGCGGCTCAACATGCACGAGGCTGTGGCCAATCATTTCTCGCTGGCCGTCAATGATGGCGGCACACAATTCCTGATGAACCCCAACCAGGTGCATTTCTCGCGCATCAAGGCGAGCGACCTTCTGATGATCGATGCCAACGATCCAGAAACGCTCTCCGGCCCCAATGCGCCCGACCCGACGGCGTGGGGGCTGCATGGCGCCATCCATCGCAATGTGCGTCACGCGCGCTGTGTCATGCATGTGCACTCGATCCACGCCACGGTGCTGGCATCGCTCGCTGACTCGACATTGCCGCCGATCGACCAGAATTCGGCGATGTTCTTCAATCGCCATGTCGTGGACGCGCATTATGGCGGGCTGGCCTTCGAGGAGGAGGGCGAGCGCTGCTCGCAGCTTCTCGTCGATCCCAAGGTCAAGGTGATGGTGATGGGCAATCACGGCGTGCTGGTCATCGGCGATACGGTCGCCGATGCCTTCAACCGCATGTTCTATTTCGAACGCGCCGCCGAGACCTACATCAAGGCGCTTTGGACCGGCCGCCCGCTGCGCACGCTGTCAGATGCGATCGCCGAAAAGGCCGCGAGCGAGATGGACGACTATCCCGGCCAGGCCGAACGCCATCTCAGCGAATTGAAGGCGATCCTCGACGAGCAGGAACCGGCCTACCGGAACTGATTGCCTTACAGGCCCAGTTCAGCCCGCAATTCCTCGGCGCTGTTGATGACGACGGCGCCGGGCGGTCCGCCCATCGGCGTTTCCGGCCAGAAGATCGTCTTCATGCCCGCCGCCAGCCCTGCCATGGCGCCCGGCCAGCTGTCGTCGATCGCCACGGCGTGCGCGGGGTCGACGCCGGCCAGATACGCGGCGCGCAGGAACGGCTCGGCATGCGGCTTGCCTTCGCGCACATCGTTGCGGCTGATCGTCTTCATGCCGGGGTAGATCAGGCCGACCATGCTCAGATTGGCGTCGACGATCATCCGGTCCGAATTCGAGACCACGGCCTGCTGGATGCCTCTTGCACGCAGCTCGTTGAAGATCTCGATCGCGCCGGGGCGCGGCTTCAGGCTCTCCACCAGCGGCAGGTAGTGTTCGTATTTGCGCACGATCCAGTCGTCGAAAGGCAGGTCCAGGCCGAACTCGTCGCGCATCATCTCGTAGACCGGCCAGGCGGCAACGCCGAGCACGCGCTCATGCAGATCGTCCGGCGGGACAAGGCCGACATTGCGCATCGCCGCCATCAGGGCTGCTTCATGCAGCGGTTCGCTGTCGACAAGCGTGCCGTCCATGTCCCAGAAAACCGCTTTCGGCATCATGTGAGGCTCCTTTTTGCCATCCCTTAAAGGGTTTGAGCCGGGAGATAAACCTTCGGAGCGCAAGAACCTGCCGCCTGCCGAGACCGCGGCCAAGTCTCTTTGGCGACAGAGACTTCGTGGGAGAAGAAAAACTGGGCCGTGCTTACGTCGATGAACAGCAAGCAATTGCTCCCGAGATTGACAATTGCGCAGTTGGCCGTTCCCTGCGAAAGTGGGGCATGGGCCGCTCTCACAACCGGCGGTCTCGGGAGGCAGGACTTTGAATAGCCGGCAGGATGGTGGCAGCAACAGGCTGGACGATGCGGCGCGCGCCGGCTGGCTTTATTATGTTGCCGGCAACACACAGGACCAGATCGCTTCGACGCTCGGCATTTCGCGGCAGACGGCGCAGCGGCTGGTATCGCTGGCGGTGTCGGAGGGCTTGATCAAGGTTCGCGTCGACCATCCGATCGCCAACTGTCTCGATCTGGCGGCACGGCTGAGATCGCGCTTTGCGCTCGATCTGGTCGAGGTGGTGCCGAGCGACCCCAATTCGTCCTCGACCACGATCGGCATCGCCGAGGCGGCTGCCGCCGAGATCGAGCGGCGGCTGCGGTCGCCGACCCCGATCGTCATGGCGATCGGCACCGGTCGCACGCTAAAGGCGGCGATCGAGCAGCTGCCGCCAATGGAATGCCCGCAGCACAAGGTGGTGTCGTTGACCGGCAACATCTCGCCGGACGGCTCGGCCGCCTTCTACAACGTCATCTTCACCATGGCCGACAGGGTCAAGGCGCGCTCCTTCCCGATGCCGCTGCCGGTCATCGCCTCGTCGCCGGAGGAGCGCGAGATGCTGCTCAACCAGCCGATGATCCAGCCGACGCTGGCGCTGGCGGCGGAAGCCGACGTCACCTTCATCGGCATCGGCGATCTCGGCCCCAAGGCGCCGCTCTACGAAGACGGCTTCATTTCGGAGAGCGAATTGAAGGCGCTGCAGAAGGCCGGCGGCATCGCGGAGATCGTCGGCTGGGTGTTCGATAGGGAGGGCCGCATGATCGAGGGCATCACCAACGACCGGGTGTCGTCGGCTTCGCTACCGTCACGCGAGAAATCGCTGGTCATCGCACTGGCCATGGGCGAACGAAAGCTGCCAGGCATCCTAGCGGCCGCGAACCGGCGGCTGATCAACGGCCTCATCACCGATGAACGGACCGCCGCCGCCCTGCTGGCTGGCATCTGACCGGACCCACAACCGGTTTGCGATAAGGCCAACCGCACTAGCCGTGCCGCCCGAAAGGGTCGTTGCCATCGAGAAACCCGAGATCGCGCTGCAGATGCGGCGACAGGTCCCTGATATCGAGATGTGCCCGTTTTTTGGTCGCGAACCAGCCGAATCCATCCGTCAGCCACGAAAACCAGCGGTGATCCGGTGCGGGAGTGCATTTTTGCTGCGCCATGGTCATGATCGTCAACCTTCGCTATCCTGGACCCGAATGACGGGTTGACTGGGAATGTCGGTCTTGCCGGCGGTCTTTGCCAATCGAACATCGATCATGATCCATAAGGAGGCCTTATGCCGGACCTCGGCTCGCGACAGGTTTCGCCACTCCCGCCGCTGCAGGCGATCCGGGTGTTCGACGCGGTGGCGCGGCATCTTTCCTTCACCAAGGCCGCCGGCGAACTCGCCATGACGCAAGCGGCGGTCAGCTATCAGATCAAGGTGCTGGAGGAGCGTGTCGGCGCGCCGCTGTTCCTACGCCGGCCGCGGCAGATCGTGTTAACCGAGGCCGGGCAGCGCCTGGCACCTGCGGTCAGCGAGGCCTTCGCCATCCTTGGCCAGGCCTATGCCGCGGTGCGTGGCGGGGCCGACGGCTTGCTGTGCGTCACGACGGTGCTGACATTCGCCTCGAACTGGCTCGCGCACCGGCTGGGGTCGTTCCAGATCGCCCATCCGTCGCTGGCGGTGCGGCTCGAAACGTCGAGCCGCCTGACCGACTTTGCCCGCGAGGATACCGATATCGCCATCCGCTCGGGCGGCGGCAAATGGCCGGGCCTGGAAGCGCACAAGCTGCTCGATGCCGACTTCACGCCGATGCTGAGCCCGAAACTCGCGGCGACCATCGGCGGCGTCAGGGAACCGGCCGACCTCTTGCGGCTGCCTATCCTCGATCCCGGCGACATCTGGTGGACGGAATGGTTCTCGGCTGCTGGCGTGCACTCACACGATCTTGCCAAGCGGCCCGGCAGCAGCATGGGCGCGCAGGCCTATGAGGCCAATGCGGCGATCGCCGGTCATGGCGTCGCGATCCTGACCAGGGCGCTGTTCAAGGCGGAACTCGCGGACGGGCGCCTGATCCAACCTTTCGATCTGGTTGGCGACGACGGCCATGCCTATTGGCTGGTCTATCCCGAGGCGCGCCGCAACGTGCCGAAGATCCGTGCCTTCCGCGACTGGCTGCTGGCCGAGATCGCCTGCTGACCGGCAAGCTTCCGGGCTGCACCTGGTTCTCGCAGATCTATCCGCTGTTGCCTCACTGTTGCGGCCGGGACGATCCTCGCCCTGGCAATTTCCGCTCGTCCCGGCCTGCGGTTTGCCCAAGTGCTGCGCTGCAGCATCGAATCCGGCTTGACATAATTCACGCCAGGTGAGTAATTGCCCAAAGCCAAGGCAAATGCTCATCTTGGTTCAAGGGAGGAATTTGATGAAACTTCGCACGCTCACCCTGGGCTTGTTGACGGCCAGCACGCTTGCGTTCGCCGCACATGCCGAATCCATCACCATCGCCACCGTCAACAATGGCGATATGGTCCGCATGCAAAAGCTGACCGAGGACTTCACCAAGGCGAACCCCGACATCCAGCTCAACTGGGTTACGCTCGAAGAAAACGTGCTGCGCGAGCGCGTCACCACCGACATCGCCACCAAGGGCGGCCAGTACGACGTGATGACCATCGGCACCTATGAGGTTCCGATCTGGGCCAAGCAGAGCTGGCTGCTGCCGCTCGACAAGCTCGGCGACGACTACGACGCCAAGGATATCATCCCGGCCATCGCCGGCGGCCTTTCGGTCGACGGCAAGCTCTATGCCGCGCCCTTCTACGGCGAAAGCTCCTTCGTCATGTACCGCAAGGACCTGATCGAGAAGGCCGGACTGAAGATGCCCGACGCGCCCACCTGGGACTTCATCAGGCAGGCCGCCGACAAGATGACCGATCGCGCCAATGGCGTGAACGGCGTGTGCCTGCGCGGCAAGGCCGGCTGGGGCGAGAACATGGCTTTCCTGACCGCCATGTCGAACTCCTTCGGGGCGCGCTGGTTCGACGAGAACTGGAAGCCGCAGTTCGATCAGCCGGAATGGAAGAACACGCTGCAGTTCTATGTCGACCTGATGAAGGCCGACGGCCCTGAGGGTGCGTCCTCCAACGGCTTCAACGAAAACCTGGCGCTGTTCCAGCAGGGCAAATGCGGCATGTGGATCGACGCCACCGTCGCTGCGTCCTTCGTCTCCGATCCCAAGGCATCGCAGGTCGCTGACAAGGTTGGATATGCGCTGGCACCCGACAATGGCCTGGGCAAGCGCGGCAATTGGCTGTGGGCATGGTCGCTGGCGATCCCCGCCGGCACGCAGAAGGCCGATGCCGCCCAGAAATTCGTCTCCTGGGCGACCAGCAAGCATTATGCGGAACTCGTCGCTTCGAAGGAAGGCTGGGCCAACGTTCCTCCGGGCACGCGCTCCTCGCTCTACGCCAATGCCGAATACCAGAAGGCGGCTCCGTTCGCCAAGATGACGCTGGACTCCATCAACGCCGCCGATCCGACGCATCCGACCGTCAAGCCGGTGCCCTATGTCGGCGTGCAGTTCGTCGCCATCCCTGAGTTCCAGGGTCTTGGCACCACTGTCGGCCAGCTCTTCTCGGCGGCTCTTGCCGGCCAGTCGAGCGTCGACGATGCCCTGAAGCAGGCCCAGGACGCTGCCACCGCGGCAATGACCGAAGGCGGATACATCAAGTAAGGCTCCTCCCGGCGCCGAATGCCGGTCGCCTCCTGACCGGCAACGGCCGCCCGAATTCCCAGTTCGGGCGGCCGCCTTTAACGCCTTTTGAAAATTCCGTCTGACCAGTGAAGGGTGACCGTCATGGCTACTCAGCAGACCCGTTCGCTTGCCCGTTTCATGATGGCGCCATCCGTGGTGCTGCTGTTCGTCTGGATGATTGTGCCGCTGGTCATCACCATCTGGTTCTCCTTCCAGCAGTACAACCCGCTCAATCCGATCCGCGACGGCTTCGTCGGCTTCTCGAACTACGCGCTGTTCTATTCCAACCCGGCCTTCCTGCAATCGATCCTCAACACGCTCACCTTGGTGGTCAGCGTGCTCCTGATCACGGTGATCGGCGGCATCCTTCTGGCGCTGCTGATCGACCAGCCGATGTGGGGCCAGGGCATCGTGCGCATTCTCGTCATCTCACCGTTCTTCGTCATGCCGCCGGTGGCCGCACTGGTCTGGAAGAACATGATCATGCACCCGCAATACGGGGTGTTCGCCGATATAGCCCGCTTCTTCGGGGCCCAGCCGATCGACTGGTTCGGGCAGCATCCGATGCTGGCGATCATCATCATCGTCGCCTGGCAATGGCTGCCTTTCGCGACGCTCATTCTCTTGACCGCGTTGCAGTCGCTCGACGGTGAGCAGAAGGAAGCTGCCGAGATGGACGGCGCCGGCTTCATCAGCCGTTTCATCTATCTGACGCTGCCGCACATGTCGCGCGCCATCACGGTCGTCATCCTGATCCAGACGATCTTCCTCCTCTCCGTCTATGCCGAGATCCTCGTCACCACCAATGGCGGCCCGGGATACGCCTCCACCAACCTGCCCTTCCTCGTCTACCAGAAGGCGTTGCTGGAGTTCAAAATCGGCCAGGCATCCGCCGGCGGTGTGATCGCCGTCATTCTCGCCAACATCGTTGCCTTCTTCGCCATGCGCGCGGTCGGCAAGAACCTGGACAAGTAAGGGAGGCTACGATGGCACGCTCAGTCACCACCCAGCACAAGACGATTGCGACAGTTGCCGCCTGGATTGTCGCCCTGCTGATCTTCTTCCCGATCCTCTACACGATCATCACCTCGTTCAAGTCGGAGCAGGAAGCCATCCAGGGTTTCAGCATCATCCCGTCGGGAACGTTCGAGAGCTATGCCGAGGTTCAGGCGCAAAGCGGCTACTTCAAGTTCTTCTTCAACTCGGTGCTGCTCTCGGTCGGCTCGACCATCTTGGCCCTGCTGGTCGCCATACCGGCGGCATGGTCGATGGCCTTCTCGCCGACCAAGCGGACCAAGGACATCCTGATGTGGATGCTGTCCACCAAGATGATGCCCGCGGTCGCGGTGCTGTTCCCGATCTACCTGATCTTCCGCGACACAGGACTGCTCGACAGCCGCATCGGCCTGATGATCATGCTGATGCTGATCAACCTGCCGATCGTGGTGTGGATGCTCTACACTTACTTCCGCGAAATACCGGGCGAGATCCTGGAAGCGGCGCGCATGGACGGCGCATCGCTGTGGAACGAGATCATCTATGTGCTGACGCCGATGGCGGTGCCGGGCATCGCCTCGACGATGCTGCTCAACATCATCCTGGCCTGGAACGAGGCGTTCTGGACGATCCGGCTGACGACGACGGAAGCCGCACCGCTGACCGCCTTCATCAGCTCGTTCTCCAGCCCGCAAGGCCTGTTCTGGGCCAAGCTTTCGGCCGCCTCGACACTGGCCATCGCGCCGATCCTGATCATGGGCTGGTTCAGCCAGAAGCAGCTGGTGCGCGGCCTGACATTTGGTGCGGTCAAATAGTTGGTGGTGCGGTGAAGTAACGGAATTGCCCGAAGCAATCGGCAGAAATAACCCCTCGGGGGAGGAAATCATGGGAAACATCACGCTCAAGAACGTCTCCAAATCCTTCGGAGCGACGTCCATCATCCCCGGTCTCGACCTGGTGATCGAGAATGGCGAGTTCGTCGTCTTCGTCGGCCCGTCGGGTTGCGGCAAGTCAACGCTGCTGCGGCTGATCGCCGGGCTCGAGGACACCAGCGGCGGCTCCATCAACATCGACGGCCGCGACGTCACCGGCGAGGCACCGGCCAAGCGCAAGCTGGCCATGGTGTTCCAGTCCTACGCGCTCTATCCGCACATGACGGTGGCCAAGAACATCGGCTTTCCGCTGAAGATGGCCGGTGAGGACAAGGCGACCATCGACAAGAAGGTGGGAGACGCGGCGCGCGTGCTCAACTTGACCAACTATCTCGAACGCCGGCCCGGCCAGCTTTCCGGCGGCCAGCGCCAACGCGTCGCCATCGGCCGCGCCATCGTGCGTCAGCCGACCGCCTTCCTGTTCGACGAACCGCTGTCCAACCTCGATGCGGCACTGCGCGGCACCATGCGGCTGGAGATCAGCGAGTTGCACCATCAGCTCAAGACCACCATGATCTACGTCACCCACGATCAGGTCGAAGCCATGACCATGGCCGACAAGATCGTCGTGCTGAACGCCGGCAACATCGAGCAGGTCGGCTCGCCGATGGAGCTCTACAAGACGCCGAAGAACCTGTTCGTCGCCGGCTTCATCGGCTCGCCGAAGATGAACCTGATAGAAGGCGCGCCGGCTGCCAAAAACGGCGCCAAGACCATCGGCATCCGTCCCGAGCATCTGGAGATCTCGACCACGGCGGGCGAATGGAAAGCCACTGTCGGCGTCGCCGAACATCTCGGCTCCGACACCTTCCTGCACGTCCAGTCCGATGGCGTCGGTCCGCTGACAGTGCGCGCCGACGGCGAACTCGCCGTCCGTCACGGCGACACCATCTATCTGACAGCGGACAAGGCCAAGCTGCACCGCTTCGGCGCCGACGGAAAGGCGATGTGAGCATGAGACTGGCCGGCAAATCCGCGCTGATCACGGGTTCGGCCCGCGGCATCGGCAGAGCCTTCGCCGAAGCCTATGCCGGCGAAGGCGCAACCGTCGCCATCGCCGACATCAATCTCGAGGCGGCGCAGAAGACAGCCGCCGAGATCGGCGGCAAGGCCTATGCGGTCAAGCTCGACGTCACCGACCTCGCCTCGATCGAAGCGGCGGTGAAAGCCGTCGAGACGAAGACCGGTGGCCTGGATATCCTGATCAACAACGCCGCCCTGTTCGACCTGGCGCCGATCGTCGAGATCACCAAGGCAAGCTACGACAAATTGTTTTCCGTCAATGTCGCCGGCACGCTGTTCATGCTGCAGGCTGCCGCCCGCTCGATGATCGCCGCTGGCCGGGGCGGCAGGATCATCAACATGGCGAGCCAGGCCGGACGCCGCGGCGAGGCGCTGGTCGGCGTCTACTGCGCCACCAAGGCCGCCGTCATCTCGCTGACCCAGTCGGCGGGGCTCGACCTCATCAAGCACCGCATCAACGTCAACGCGATTGCCCCTGGCGTGGTCGACGGCGAGCACTGGGATCACGTCGATTCGCTGTTCGCCAAATATGAAAACCGGCCGAGGGGCGAGAAGAAGAAACTGGTCGGCGAGGCGGTGCCCTATGGCCGCATGGGCACGGCGCAGGACCTTACCGGCATGGCGGTTTTTCTCGCCAGCGCCGACGCCGAATACGTCGTCGCCCAGACCTACAATGTCGACGGCGGCCAGTGGATGAGTTGAGGGCGGGGGACGGCCCCTGCTCCTCGTACCTCCGCGAGGAGCAGAGGCCGACATCAGCGGGCGCGTAGCAAGTGCCACCCCTTATCCTCTCCCCGACCGGGAGAGGAGCGTAACGAAGGCCGAAATCCGGCCAAAGGGTAAAACAGATGACCGTGAAACTCTCGTCCTCAAACCTCTCCAAGCTGCCCACTGAGGTCGCCGGTCCGAAGTATGACCGCGCAACATTGAAGGCCGGCATCGTGCATTTCGGCGTTGGCAATTTTCACCGCTCGCATCAGGCCGTCTATCTCGACGATTTGTTCAATGCGGGCATCGGCCATGACTGGGCTCTGATCGGCGCCGGCGTGTTCGACGGTGAAAAGATCGGTCGCGGCAAACTGGAAGAGCAGGATTGGCTGACCACCGTGGTCGAGCAGGACAGCGGCCATATGAGCGCACGCGTCACCGGCGCCATGATCGACTTCCTGATGCCCGGCGATGCGGCCGGCATCATCGAACAGCTGGCCGACCCGGCCATCAAGATCGTTTCGCTGACCATCACCGAAGGCGGCTATTTCATCGACCCGGCCTCCGGCGTGTTCAACCCGACCCATCCCGACATCGTCGCCGATGCGCAGCCCGGCGCGACGCCGAAGACGGTGTTCGGCATCATCCTTGCCGGGCTGGTGCGCCGCCGCGACGAGGGTACCGTGCCGTTCACGGTGATGTCGTGCGACAACATCCCCCACAACGGCCATGTCACCTCGGACGGGGTCATCGGCCTGGCCCGTTTGATCGACGAGGATCTGGCGAACTGGGCCAGCGAGCATGTCGCCTTTCCGAACGGCATGGTCGATCGCATCACGCCGGCGACCACCGATCGCGAACGCGGCATTCTCGCCAAGGATTTTGGCCTTGAGGACAACTGGCCGGTGTTCTGCGAGCCGTTCCGGCAGTGGGTGCTGGAGGACCATTTCACCGGCGGCCGGCCGCCACTGGAAAAGGTCGGCGTGCAGTTCGTCAAAGACGTTGCGCCCTACGAATTGATGAAGATCCGCATCCTCAATGGCGGCCACGCCACCATCGCTTATCCGGCCGGGCTGATGGACATCCATTTCGTCCATGAGGCGATGCAGGAGCCGCTGGTGAGCGGGTTTCTGGCCAAGCTCGAACGGGACGAAATCATCCCGACCGTGCCGCCGGTGCCGGACACGGTCCTGGAAGACTATTACCAGCTCATCGAGAGCCGCTTCTCCAATCCCAAGATCGGCGACACGGTGCGCCGGCTCTGCCTCGACGGCTCCAACCGCCAGCCGAAATTCATCATCCCGACCATCGCCGACCGGCTGAAGGCCGGGAAAAGCGTCGCCGGCCTGGCGCTGGAATCAGCGCTCTGGTGCCGCTATTGCTTCGGTACGACCGACAGCGGTGCCGTCATCGAGCCCAACGATCCGAGCTGGGACCGGCTGCAAGCGACGGCAAAGGCGGCAAAGGATGCTCCCGCCGCCTGGCTCGCCATGGAGGACATCTATGGCGATGTCGGCCGCGCGACGGCGTTTGTCGAGGCCTTTGCCCATGCGCTCAACGTGCTGTGGGCGAATGGCGCGCGCGCGACGCTGACGCGCTACCTCGCCGGCAAGCTCTGAGAGCCATTCTCCATCATGACGCCTGAGCTGGTCATCTTCGACTGCGATGGCGTGCTGGTCGACAGCGAGGCGCTCTCCGTCTCGGCGCTGCTTGGCATGGTCAAACTTGCCGGCGGCAGCGTCAGTGAGGACGCCGCCTACGAGCATTTCCTCGGCAAGAGCATGAAAAGCGTGCGCGAGATCCTCGGCCGCGACTTCGGGCTCGATATCACCGACCTGCACCTGACCGAGATGCGCGTCGAATTGATGCGCAAATTCCGCGAGGAGCTGAAGCCGATCGCCGGCGTCAGGAAGATGCTGCCCAAGCTTGGGCTGCCGTACTGTGTCGCGTCCTCAGGCACGCTCGACCGCATCCGCTACGCGCTCGACGTCACCGGATTGCTTGGGCTGATGGAGCCGCATCTGTTCAGTGCCACCATGGTGGCCAAGGGAAAGCCGGCGCCGGATCTGTTCCTGCATGCCGCCGCCAGCATGCGGGCCCATCCGCGCAAATGCCTCGTCATCGAGGACAGCCCGGCCGGCATCGCTGCTGCGCGGGCGGCAGGGATGCGCGTGCTCGCCTTCACCGGCGGATCGCATGCCGGCAATCCCGCCTTGAAAGCGCGGCTTGCGTCGAGTGAACCGGACTTTATATTCGCTGACATGCTGCAATTGCCCGATCTGATTGCAGGCTTGGGAGCGAGAGACAGAGCATCTTGACGAAACAGTTCGTTTGCGCGGTCGATGTCGGCACCGGGAGCGCTCGCGCGGGCATTCTCGACACCAGTGGCACCTTGCTCGGCCGCGCCGAGCGGCCGATCGCCATGAACCAGCCGAAGCCCGATCACGCCGAGCATGATTCGCGCGATATCTGGTCGGCCGTCTGCACCGCCGTGCGCGCTGCCCGCGAAAAAGCCGGCGTCGAGCCTGAGGACATTGTCGGCATCTCCTTCGATGCCACCTGTTCGCTGGTGGTGCGCGACCGGCAAGGCAGCCAGCTCAGCGTCTCGGTCACGGGCGACAAGCGCTGGGACACCGTCGTCTGGCTCGACCACCGCGCCATCGCCGAGGCCGACGAATGCACGGCAAGCGGCCACGCCGTGCTGAATTACATCGGCGGCGTCATGTCGCCGGAAATGGCGACGCCGAAACTGATGTGGCTGAAGCGCAATTTGCCGGGCACGTGGAATGAAGCCGGCTATTTATTCGACCTGACCGATTTCCTGACCTGGCAAGCGACGGGTTCGCTGGCCCGCTCGCAATGCACGCTGACCGCCAAATGGACCTATCTGGCGCATGAGGAGACAGGCTGGCGGCGCGACTTCTTCGAGCTCGTCGGCCTCGGCGATCTTTTCGAGCACGGCAGCCTGCCGGAAAAGGCCAGTCCCGTCGGCGCCGATATCGGTCGATTGACGGCGCAAGCGGCGGCCGAGCTTGGGCTGAGCGAGAAATGCCGGGTGGGCTCCGGCGTCATCGATGCCTATGCCGGCGCGCTTGGCGTGCTCGGCGGCTTTGCCGGCGACGAACAGGACATCGGCCGGCATTTGGCGCTGATCGCCGGCACGTCGAGCTGCGTCATGGCGATGTCACCGGATCCGCAGCCTTTCGCCGGCGTCTGGGGGCCGTATTACGGCGCGGCGCTGCCCAGGCTGTGGCTGTCGGAAGGCGGCCAGTCGGCGACCGGCGCCCTGCTCGACCACATCATCCGCTGGCACGGCGCCGGCGGCGAGCCGGATGCCGCCATGCATGCGAAGATCGCCAGGCGTGTCGCCGAGCTGCGCGCCATCGAGGGCGACAGCCTCGCCGCAAGGCTGCATGTGCTGCCCGACTTTCATGGCAACCGCTCACCGCTCGCCGATCCGCATGCCGTCGGCGTCGTCAGCGGGCTGACGCTGGATTCCTCCTTCGACAGCCTGTGCAAGCTCTATTGGCGCACCGCCGTCGGCATCGCGCTCGGCGTGCGCCACGTGCTGGAGGCACTGAACGAGAACGGCTATCTGATCGACACGCTGCACGTCACCGGCGGCCACACCAAGAACCCGCTGCTGATGGAACTCTACGCCGACGCCACCGGCTGCACGGTGATCGAGCCGCTGGCCGACGAGGCGGTGCTGCTCGGCACCGGCATGATCGCCGCCACCGCTGCCGGGCTGTTTCCCGACCTCAACGCCGCCTGTCTTGCCATGCAGCAAGGCGGCAGGACGCGCCCGTCGAACCCGAAATCATCAGGGCGTTTCGAGCGCGACTACAAGGTTTTCCTCGAGATGCACCGCCAGCGCCGGATGCTGGACGCGATCCGCTAGAGCATCGGGCCGGTCGCTGGCTCAATCCGTTCCCGTCCCTCCTCTCTTGCCTTCATGTCGCGTTTCGTCCAGAAGCTGACGCAAACGCGGCGAAACCGAAGGTTTTGCCGTTTGACATGCGGCTTCCGGCTCTGGCCGACGTGCCGTAGCTGGAAAGAGCGGAACAATGTCTGCGATCGAAGCCGGCGCTCGCGCGCCGGAAAATCTTTGGCGTCAGGAAATCAGGGCGACGCTGGCGCTCGCCTGGCCGATGGTGCTGACCAATCTCGGCCAGACCGCGATGACGGCCACCGACGTCATGATGATGGGTCGTCTGGGCCCGGATACGCTGGCCAGCGGCGCGCTTGGCGCCAACCTTTATTTCATGCCGCTGATCTTCGGCCTCGGCCTGATGCTGGCGACCTCGCCGATGATCGCTACCGAGCTCGGCCGCCGCCGCTATTCGGTGCGCGACCTGCGCCGCACCGTGCGCCAGGGCCTGTGGCTGGCGATCCTGATCTCGATCCCGATCTGGCTCGTGCTTTGGCACGGCGAGGGCATTCTATTGGCCATGGGCCAGGACCCGGTTCTGGCCCATCAGGCCGGCATCTATCTGCGCTGGCTCGAATGGGCGGTGCTGCCCTTCTACTTCTATATCGTGCTGCGCTCGTTCATCTCGGCGCTGGAACGGCCGGGCTGGGCGCTGGTCATCGTCTTCGTCGCCGTCGCCTGCAACGTCTTCTTCAACTGGGTGTTCATGTTCGGCAATCTCGGCGTGCCGGCAATGGGCATTGCCGGGTCGGGCCTTGCCACCTCGCTGTCCTCAGCGCTGATGTTCATCGGCATGGCTGCCGTGGTGATGCTGGAGAAGAAGTTCCGCCGCTACCGTCTGTTCGGCCGTTTCTGGCGCGCCGACTGGCCGCGCTTCAAGGGCCTGTTGCGGCTCGGCCTGCCGATTGCCGGCATCCTCGCCTTCGAGGTGACGATCTTCAATGCGGCGGCCCTGCTGATGGGCCTGATCGACGCGGATTCCCTGGCCGCGCACGCGATCGCCATCCAGATCGCCTCGATCTCCTTCATGGTGCCGCTCGGCCTCAACCAGGCGGTGACGGTGCGCGTCGGCCTTGCGCACGGCGCCGGCAATCCGGAAGGCGTCTCGCGCGCCGGCTGGACCGCCTTTGTCATCGGCGTCTCGTTCATGGCGCTGATGGGGCTGGTGATGATCCTGTGGCCGCATCCGCTGATCAGCGCCTTCATCGATCTGGGCAATCCGGCCAATGCCAGGGTGATCGAACTTGCCGTGTCGTTCCTGGTCTTCGCGGCGCTGTTCCAGGTCTTCGACGGCGCCCAGGCGGTGGCCGCCGGCATGCTGCGCGGCCTGCATGACACCAAGGTGCCGATGATCTATGCCGCGATCGGCTATTGGGGCGTCGGCCTGCCGCTCGGCGTGCTGCTCGCCTTCCATTTCGGCCTGCATGGCGTCGGCATCTGGATCGGCCTGTCGACGGGGCTGGCCGTGGTGGCCGCGCTGCTGCTGGCGCGCTGGCTGCGGCGCGACCGGTTGGCGCCGCCGCTCGCGTTCGGGCATTGAAACAGAACGGCCGATGGCCCGGCGGCTGTTGTCCTGTGGGCGTTGGCTCATTGAACAACGCCTTCACAACTCCGCGATAGAGGCGGTCAGAATGTCGGCGGCGTGTTGACCCAGAGGATACGGACCGTGGTCGAACCGATATTGCGGTAGCCGTGGCCGAGTTCGGAGTTGAAATAAAACGCGTCGCCTGCCTCGAGCGCCACCACGTTCGTCTCGACCAGCAACTCGACGGAACCTTCGAGCACGTAGCCGAATTCCTGTCCCTTGTGGCTGATCAACTCGAGGCTGCCGCCGCCGGCCTCGATCACGTGGACATTGATCTGCAGCAGATATTCCGGACCGGATGGCACCAATTGCTCGAGCACGACATGGTTGCCCGAGCGCCGATGTCCCGTCTCCATGTGCGGACGCTCGTTTTGCCGCAACACGAACACTTCCGAGGCATTGTGCTGCAGCGTGCCGAACATAGCGTTCATGTTGATGCCCAGCGCCTGCACCAGCCGGTGCAGAGCCGCCATCGAGGGCGTCGCGCGGTCGTTTTCGATCTTCGAGAGATAACCCTCTGTCAGCCCGATGCGGGCGCCGAGCTCTTCCAGGCTGAGGCCAAGCACCTGTCTGGCATGGCGCAGCTTGACGCCGATCCTCGGGGTTCCGTTTCTGTCGCGCATGTCAGGTCCGCGTCTTCATCCAGTCCGCCAGCTTCGCCAACAGAAAATCGACTTCCGCCTCGGTGTTATAATGGGCCAGCCCGATGCGGACGACGCCGTTGCGGTCCGCAAGCCCCAGCCGCTTGATTGGCTCCAAACCGTAATTGTGGCCATGCCAGAGATAGATGCCTTCCTTTGCCATCGCCTTGGCGATATCGGCGGGATCGGTTCCGTCAACGGTGATCGACACGGTAGGCACCCGGCGCGCCAGCGCCGCCACATCGGTTATACCCTGGACCAAGACGCCATCAATTCTGGACAATCCGGCAATCAGCCGTGCTGTCAGGACACGCTCATAACGGTCGGCGACTTCAATGCCGGCGACGATGCGCTCGCGCCGCGTCGCCTGCGGGTGGACGTTGCCGAAGGACTGTCCGAGCCAGGCATAGTGCTCGACGGCGCCAAGCACCCCGGCAAGCGCCTCGCGGCTTGTCGTCCCCGTCTCGAATTTTCCAGGTGGCGTGTTCGAAGCCGCGCGCACCTTGTAGGCGGTCAGCGCCTGCAGCAGATCGAACCGGCCCCACAACACCCCGTGATGCGGTCCGAAAAATTTGTAGGCCGAGCAAACCAGGAAATCACAGCCAATCTCCTGGACGTCGATCACTCCATGCGGCGCGAACTGCACCGCGTCGATATAGCTCAGCGCCCCGACCGCGCGTGCGCGCTGCGCGATCCGCTTCACGTCGTTGATCGTGCCGGTAACGTTGCTGGCATAGCCGAGGGCGACCAGCTTGACCTCCTCGTCGATAGTGGCCTCCAGCGTCGACAGGTCGAGTTCGAACGTTTTTGGATCGAGGTCGATCCAGCGTACCTCAAGCCCGCGATCCTCCGCCAGCATCAGCCAGGGTGCGACGTTGGCGTCATGATCCATGCGCGTCAACACGATGGCGTCGCCGGCTTTCAGATCGCGGCCGATGGCGCGCGAGACGGCGAAAGTCAGCGTCGTCATGTTCTGGCCGAACACCACCTCACGCCGGTCCGCGGCATTGAAGAAATCGGCCATCGCCTGATGCGCGTCGTCGACCATCGCCTGGGCCGCGAGTGAGGTTTCGAAATAGCCACCAAGATTGGCGTTGGTCTCGATCATGGCACGCGTCATGCGCTCGATCGAACGGCTCGCCATCTGGGTTCCCGCGGGATTGTCGAAGAAAATCCGCTTCTTCGGCTCGGCACCTCTCGCCATCGCCGGAAAAGCATCGCGGACTGTGTCTATATCCATGTCTGAATTCCGTGTGTCTGGTGATCGTTGTGTGGCGGCCCCTAGACGCCGCCAGCTGCGGTTTCACGCGTTCAGCCGGCCGCTTCATGGATGGCGACAGCGCGAGCCGGGAAGCCGGATCCGGCCTTTGGCTTTGGCCAGCTTGCCATTATCAACGCGCCGGCGTCAGGCACCTTGTCGAGATTGGCCAGGAGCTCGATCTGCCAGCAGTCGCGGGACAGCACATAGTATTCCAGGCTTGCGTCACCCGCGGAAGTGGCGCGGCCGGGATCGGTGTCCATGCCCTCGTGCCCGATCGCAGCGACACCGCGGCGTTCCAAAAGTTCCTCCAGCACCGGCTTCGACCAGCCCGGCGCATGCGAGATACCGTCGGCCGACTTGTTCTGAAACGCCACGGGGTCTGGCCAGCGCGGCCACCACCCGGTGCGAAGCGCGACAAAACACTTTTCCGGGATACGGCCGTTCCGTGTCTCCCAGGCGGAAATGTCGTCGAGCGTCGGCGTCGCGTCGGGATCGGCGGCGACCCTGTCGCTGATGTCGAGGATGACCAACGGCAGAAGCATCTCCGCCACCGACAGTTGGTCGATCGAGCGGCCGCCGTCGATGAAGTGCACCGGCGGATCGACATGGGTGCCCCACTGTCCGACGAAGGCGTAGTGGTGGACCTGGAAGGCGTCGCCCTTCGAAAAATCGAGCAACGCACGGCGCTCCTCGTCCGGGAAGGCCGGGAAGTGCGGCTGGCCCGGATGAAACGCATGCGTCAGGTCGGTGAAGGTCGCGGCGGAGAGCCGCGACCTGTAGATGTCCCAAAGGGAACCCGGAGTGGACAAGATCACGGCTCCGCGACGAAGGTCGGTGCCGCTTCACTTGCAAGGACAAGCTTGCCGTCCTTGACACCGATGACCGAGACCGATTTGTCCGGCACCGAAATGCCCGGGCGGTAGGTGATCGTTCCGGTCACGCCGTCGAGCCCGGACGTAGCGGCCAGCGCGTCACGGATCTTGGCCGGATCCGGCGCACCGGCACGCTTGATCGCGTCGGTCATCAGCTTGACCGAATCGTAGCCGAGCGCAGCGAACGCGTTCTCCGGGGCATTGCCGGCCGACTTGGTGTAGGCGTCGATGAAGGCCTGCACCTTCGGGGTGGCGCCCTCACCGATATAGGCATGGGTGGTGAAGTAGGTGTCCTTGGCCGCGTCGCCGCCGACCTGGATCAGCAAGGGCGTGTCGTAACCGTCGCCGCCGACCACCGGCAGGTTGATGCCGGCCTGGCGCATCTGCTTCAAGATCAGGCCGATTTCCTCGGCATTCGACGAGGCATAGACGAAGTCGGGCTGCGGTGACAGCGCCTTCAGTTTGGCGATCTGCGCGGTAAAGGTCTTGTCGCCGATCTTGTAGGTGTCGCGCTCCAAGATCTTGCCCCCGCCATGCTCGTAGGCGGTGACGAAGTAGTCCGACAGCAGCGTTGTGTATTCGGTGCCGATGTCGGTCAGCAGGTAGGCGGTCTTGCCGTTCAGCTTGTTCAGCGCAAATTCCGCGCCAACCGCAGCCTGAACGTTGTCGCCGAAGGCGGCGAGGAAGATCTCGTTGCCGAGCTGGCTCGGCAATTTCGGCGAGGTCGCGCCGGGCGTGATGAACGGGATCTGCGCCTTCTGGACCTGCGGTCCGATGGCCAGCACCGAATCGGAATCGGCGAAGCCGATGATGCCGACGACCTTGTCGCTGTCGATCAACTGGCTGGCGACGGTCGAGATCGTCGTCGAATCGCTCTTGGAGTCGTAGATCACCAGTTCTATCTGTTGGCCGAGCACGCCGCCGGCGGCGTTGATTTCGCTTGCCGCCAGCTTGGCGCCATTCAGCATCGGACCGTCGAGCGAGGCCTGAATGCCGGTCAGGTTTGCCGGATAGCCGATCTTGATCGTGTCGGCAGCAAGTGCCGTGCTGGCCGAGGCAAGCGCGAAGAATGCGCCCAGTCCTAGGCCGATGGTGTCGCGTCGAGTGAGTTTGATCATCGTTTTCGTTCCTCTGTCTGGTTCACCGTTGCCGATCTTTGGGTTAATCCGAACGTAAGTTCCCGGTCCCCCATGATCCCCTTCGGCCGGAAGATCATGACTAGAATGAAGATGAAGCCAAGCACGATCTGGCTGGCGCCAAACAGGGCCGGCACCGCGAAATCGCCGATCGTGAAGCCGCGTTCGACCGAGCGCAGGACCTCCGACAACAGCGAAACGCAGATGACGCCAACCACCGCGCCGGTCAGGGAGCCCATGCCGCCTAGCACCAGCATTGTGATCAGGCTCATGGTCAGCGCGAAGTAAAAGGTGTTCGGCGAAAACGAGCCGAGATAATGTGCGTAGAGCGACCCGCCGACGCCTGAGAAGAACGCGCCGATGACGAAGGCGATCAGTCTGGTCCGCAACACGCCGATGCCGACAGCGCTGGCCGCGATTGTGTCGTCGCGCACCGCCTTCATGGCGCGCCCGAAAGGCGAATAGACCAGGCGCGCCAGAACGAACACCGTGATGGCGAGCCAACCCATCACCCAGGGCAACGTCGTCTCCAGCGGCACACCGGTGAAAGTGCGGGCGCCTCGGGTGAAATCCGACGCATTGATCAGCACCACGTTGACGATAATCAAGAATCCCATCGTCGCCACCGAAACGAAATAGCCCGACAGGCGCATCAAGGGATAACCGACGACCACGGCAAGCAGCGCCGTCAGAAGACCTGCCACCAGCGTCGCCGGCAGGAAGGGGAGGCTGAAAGCATGCAGAAACGCCGGCAGATGCGGCAGCAGTGCCATCTTCTGCTGTACGGGAATCGACAGTATTCCCGATATATACGCGCCGGCGCCGATGAAGCCGACATGACCGAGCGAAAACACGCCCATAAAACCGTTGCTCAGCGACAGCGCCAGCACCAGGATTGCATTCAGCGCGATCAGCAGGATAATCCGGACGAAATAGTCGCTCAGCACGTGCGGCGCACCGAAAGCGACAGCTGCTCCCGCCACCAGGGCGACGAGGACGAGGAGTGTGATCCGCGCTTCCCGGCTCACAGCTTTATCTCCCGGTTTGGCTGGAGCAGCCCGCCCGGGCGCACCAGGAGAAAGGCGATCAGCACGGCAAAGACGATTGCGTCGCGATAGGACGAGACGCTGCTCGGCAGGAATGCGACGATGAAGATCTCCAGCGCGCCCAATATGTAGCCGCCCACCAGGGCGCCCGCGATCGACCCGAAGCCGCCGATGATCGCCGCCACGAAAGCCTTCAGGAGCGGCGTGAAGCCCATCTGCGGCTGCACCACGCCGGCCTGTGCCGCCCACAAAATGCCGGCAAGGCCGGCATAGGCGGATGCGACGATGAAGGCGACGACGATCAGCCGGTTGACGTTGAGTCCGACAAGGTGTGCCGCCGACATGTCCTCGGCTGCGGCGCGCATGCCGAGCCCGGTCGTGGTGCGCGTGATGAACCAGCCGAGGAGCAGCAGCGACACGAAGGTCAGCGCGATGGTCAGGAGATTGATGCTGGTGAAGGTGATGGCGCCGTTCGACATTTCCCAGGAGGTGTTGAGAATATCGGGGAGTGGAAAATTGCGCGGCGAGGAGGTGAACACCAGGATTCCGACGTTCTCGATGATGTAGGTGACGGCGAGGCTGGTGAGCAGTCGCGCAACGTCGGGCGCGTCGCGGATCGGACGATAGGCGATGCGTTCGATGAGGAAGCCCGCGACGGCCGCCGCGGCGATGCCGCAGATCACGGCGACAGGGAACGGAACGCCGATCCCCGCCAGCAGAGCTACCCCGAATGCGCCTACCATCATTACGTCGCCATGCGCGAAATTGGTGAGCTTGAGGACGCCGAAGACGATCGACAGGCCGACCGCCACCAGCGCGTAGAGGCTGCCGAGGCTCACCGCGTTGACGATCTGCTGCAGGATATAGTCCAGCTGGGTCATGTTGCCGCCCCGAGATATGCCTGCGCCACGCGTTCGCTGTCGCGCAGTTCCGCGGACCGGCCCGACAGCGCCACCTGACCCGTGCGCAGCACATAGGCACGGTCGGCGAGGTCCAGCGCGAGCGTGATGTTCTGTTCCACCAGCAGCATCGTCATGCCCTGGCGCTTCAGTTCGGCAAGCGCGCTGAAGATGTGGCGCACCAGCAGCGGCGCAACGCCGAGCGAAGGCTCGTCGAGCAGCAGCAGGCGCGGCGCCGCCATCAGCGCGCGCGCCAGAGCAAGCTGCTGCTGTTCGCCGCCCGACAGCGTGCCGGCCAGTTGCTTCAGCCGCTGCTTGAGAATCGGGAACAGCATGAACATGCGCTCGCTATCTCTGACGACGGCCTCCTTGTCGGTGCGGGTGCAGGCGCCGAGCCGCAGATTGTCGGCCACCGTCAGGCCGCCGAACAGGCGCCTGCCCTCCGGGCTCTGCGCGATGCCCAGAGTTACGATGCGCGACGGAGCGATACCTCCGATCGGCTTGCCATCGAAGATGATCTTGCCGCCGCGCGGCCGCGACAGGCCGGAAATGGTGCGCAAGGTCGTGCTCTTGCCGGCGCCGTTGGCCCCCACCAACGCCACCACCTCGCCGGCATGGACGTCGAGCGAAATGCCCTTCAGCGCACGCACCGCGCCGAAATTGACCTCGAGGTTCTCGACGCTGAGCAGAACGGGGCTAGGCGTGGCCAAGATACGCCTCCCGCACTTTCGGGTGTTCGCGTACCTGCTCCGGTGTTCCGACGCAGATCACCTCGCCGGTCGCCAGCACCTGGATGCGTTCGCACAGCGCCATGATCAGGTCCATGTCGTGCTCGACAACGACCACCGTTACGCCGTAGCGGTCACGGATCGTCCGAATCAGCGCCGCCAACACCTTGGTCTCGTTGGAATCAAGCCCGGCTGCGGGCTCATCGAGCAGCAGCAACTGCGGGCCGGTCGCCAACGCACGCGCAATCTCCAGCCGCCGCTGATCGCCGTAGGGAAGATCCGCGGCGACCCTGCCGGCCTGATCTGTCAGGCCCATGAGGTCGAGGAGTTCGTCGGCCTGCTGCCGCGTCGCGGCCACCCGCTCGCGATAGCGCTGACCGCGCAGCACGGTATCGGTGGGCCCGACAGGATGGCGCAGCTGCGCCGCCGTCAGCACGTTCTGTGCGACGCTGAGGCTGCCGAATAGGCGAGAACCCTGGAAGGTGCGGGCGATGCCCATCGCGACGATCTGCGATGTGCGCAGGCCGACGATCGAACGGCCCTCCATCTCGATGCTACCGGAATTCGGCTGGGAGAAGCCGGTGATCAGGTTGAAAAGCGTGCTCTTGCCCGAGCCATTCGGCCCGATTACCCCAACGATTTCACCTTCGTGCAGCTCGATGGAATGATCCCGCAGGGCAACCAGCCCTCGAAAGGCTTTTGTCAGCCCAACCGTCTTCAACAGCACTCGACTCGACTGTCTATCCACGCGCCGGTTTGCCCCTGTCCGCCCTCGCCGCCCCGTTCGGCCCGGTCAAGCATCAAATGGACAATTCGAACGGCAAGATGTCAAGGCCTATTCCTAGCAGGAAAGCTATATGCCTGCCTCGGCTCGACCGTTGCCGCGACAGCACCGGCATCGATGCAGCGCTGCGCTCCCGCACTGGGTTTCCTGGCTTGCAGTCCAGCGCCGGCGCTCGCTTCCCGACCCTCCGCGCATACTGCGCAGGCGGAAGGCACGCGACGAAAAAGATCAGCGCGACCGGCCCTTAAACCTTGGCCGTCCTCGGACCGCGCTTCAGCTAGCTTGTTATCTGTTCGGCGACAGCTTCTTCGAGGCCGGCTGCGGCCTGGGCGGCGAGACCGCGCGCCGCCGCCTGTGAATCGTAAAACTCCTCGAGCGCATGAACCCTGCCCCACCGTAGCGTGAACACGTGGAGACCATGGTTGACGTAGGACGTATCGCCGTTGAGCAGGGTTGCGGTGCCATCCCACTGGGCAAACACGGTGGTATGCCACGGCCAGCCCTTCACCCAGACGTGGTTGACCGTGAGATGGAGAGTGGGCAGAACACGGCCGAGGCGCTCGAACCACCGGCGCAGGGCTTGCTTGTCGTGGCGCTCCCCACCAAGCGCGTGGGCGCCACCAACCCGGTGATGGACATGCGGCGCGATGGCCTTCACCGCCGCGTCCCAGCGATGGTTGTTGACGTCGTCGAAGCTCTGCCGGATCGATTTCTCGACAAAATAGCTGTAAAGCATGTGACCTCTCCAGGCTCATTGGGATGGCGTGATCGGACGCGAGAGCCCCGGCCAGCATCGCGCGGCCGCGGCCTGCGCGCCAGGTCAGGGCGTTGTCGCATCGGCTCGCAGGGATGTGCCGGTCCCGGTCGAGACCGTCACTTCCTTACCGGACCTTGAGAACGCGTAGAGCGAGCCCGGGTGGCCCGGTATGGAAAACGCCACGGCGTCACTGTTGGCGAGGCCCATGACGAACCGCAGCGGATCACCCCCGGTCTTCGGTGCGAAAGTGGCGGTGACCTCAAGCAGGTCGCCGCGCGGAACGTAGTAGGCCACCATGTCCAGGTGTCCCTGGTGCAGGCTGCCACCTTCGATCGGGCGTCCGATGGTGGCTTCCTCGGCGAGAGCCGGGGTTGCAAGAAACAGCGCCGCCAGGAGCGAGGCGCTCAGGGTTTTGCGGATCATCTCATTTGTCCTTTTTTAGATTGCGTTCACCCTCTATATAGGGTATAGATTACGAATGCAATCTAAAAAAGGAGATGACGATGCGTGTGAGTCGCACTCAGGCCGCGGAAAACCGCGAGACCGTGATCAATGTGGCAAGCCGGCTTTTTCGGGAGCGCGGCTTTGACGGCATCGGCCTCAAGGATCTGATGAAGGGTGCCGGGCTGACCCAGGGTGCCTTTTACAAGCAATTCGAGTCGAAGGACGATCTGGCGGCGCTGGCGTCCAGGCGGGCGATGGAAAGCGCCACCCACAAATGGTCGGCCGCGACCGCAGCACATCCTGGGAACCCGCTCGACGGGGTGATCTCATTCTACCTCAGCATGGACCATCGCAGGGAAAAGATGGACGGCTGCCCGGTCGTTGCGCTCGGTTCGGATGCAGCCAGGCAGGGTGCCGAGGTGAAGGCGTCATTCGAAGACGGCATCAAGGCGTACCTTGAGATGCTCGGCGGTTGGGTTGGCGAGGGCGACAGCGAAAAGAGCGGAAAAAAGGCAATGGCCGTTCTC
Source organism: Mesorhizobium sp. M1342 (assembly GCF_040317955.1). Lineage (NCBI taxonomy): Bacteria > Pseudomonadati > Pseudomonadota > Alphaproteobacteria > Hyphomicrobiales > Phyllobacteriaceae > Mesorhizobium > Mesorhizobium sp. M1342. The sequence goes on from NZ_JAMYLI010000006.1 coordinate 39,893, forward strand.
TCGACGATGGTCGGCGCGGTCGTGCTCTCGCGGGTCGTCAACGATCCCGACCTTGCGCGGGCTTTTCTGGATGCGGCGGCCGATCAGGTTCGCGAAGCAGTCGCCACTTGAACGGCGCGAGCAGCGCCGCCGGCACACCAAGGACAGGAGAGCAGATGCAACGGATTGTCGTCACGGGCATGGGAGCGGTCACGCCCCTGGCCGCCAATGTCGAAGCGTCCTGGTCACGCCTGCTTGCCGGCCGGTCCGGCGTTCGCAGGCTTCCGGACGATGTGGTGGGAGAGCTGCCGGTTAAGATTGGCGGCGTGGTTCCCTCCCTGGGCGAAGATCCGGAGGCTGGTTTCGATGCCGATGCCGTCCTGTCCGCGAAGGATCAGCGCAAGGTGGACCGGTTCATTCTGTTTGCGTTGGCGGCGGCGGAAGAGGCGCTTGCGCAGGCGCAATGGAAGCCTGCCCTGGAAACGGAGCGTCTGCGCACGGCCACGATCATCGCTTCAGGAGTCGGCGGGTTCCCCGCCATCACCGAGGCGGTGCGCACGGTGGACCTGCGTGGCGCCCGCCGCCTGTCTCCCTTTACGGTGCCGTCCTTCCTGGTGAACCTCGCGGCGGGCCACATCTCGATCCGTCATGGTTTCAAAGGTCCACTCGGCGCACCGGTGACGGCATGCGCGGCGGGCATCCAGGCGATCGGCGACGCCGCCCGCCTGATCCGCGCCAACGAAGCCGACATCGCCGTGTGCGGCGGAACGGAAGCGTGCATCAACACCGTCAGTCTCGGCGGGTTCGCCGCGGCTCGCTCTCTTTCAACCGGCTTTAATTGGGCGCCGGCTCAAGCCTCGCGCCCTTTCGACACATCGCGGGACGGCTTCGTCATGGGCGAAGGGGCCGGCGTGCTGGTCATCGAGGCGTTGGACCACGCGTTGGCGCGCGGCGCAAAGCCGCTGGCTGAGTTCGTCGGCTACGGCACGACCGCGGATGCCCACCACGTCACCTCCGGGCCGGAGGACGGCGACGGCGCGCGCCGGGCCATGCAGATCGCGATTGCCCAGGCAGGGATTTCGCCACGCGAGGTTCGTCATCTCAATGCGCATGCGACCTCCACGTCAGTCGGCGACCTGGGTGAGATCGAAGCGATCAAGAGCGTGTTCGGGCGCGATTTCGCGATAGCTGTCAGTGCGACGAAATCGGCGACCGGACATTTGCTCGGAGCGGCCGGCGGGCTTGGTGCGATCTTCGCAATCCTGGCGCTCAGGGATCAGGTCGCTCCGCCAACCCTCAACTTGGGCGAGGCCGATCCGGCCGGCGACGGAATCGACTTCGTCGCAAACGCGCCCCGGCCGATGGAGATGGAGTACGCGATCTCCAATGGCTTCGGCTTTGGCGGCGTGAATGCCAGCGCCCTGTTCAGACGCTGGAACTAACCTGTGGCCAGACGCGAGCGCCAGACGCAGTCATGACCAACGCCCTTTGCCCCGGCCCCTCATGCTTTTCCCAATCCAATCCAACGCAAAGAAGGATATGATTTCCATGAACAAGACCAATCCTGGCGTCGCCCTGGTGACAGGGGCATCTTCCGGCATCGGGCGCGCTACCGCCGACGCCTTGCTGGGCGCCGGCTTTCGCGTCTTCGGAACCAGCCGTCGCACGGCCTCCCAGCAATCCGCCGGCGTGACCATGCTGACCTGCGACGTGACCGACGACGCGTCCGTTGCGACAATGGTCGATGACGTTCTGGCCAAGGCCGGACGCATCGACCTGCTTGTCAACAATGCCGGTATGGGCCTGTTTGGCGGCGCGGAGGAGTCCTCGACCGCCCAGGCCAAGGCGCTGTTCGACGTGAACGTCTTCGGCGTCTTGCGCGTGACCAACGCGGTGCTGCCGGCAATGCGAAGCCAAGGGAAGGGCAGAATCGTGAATTTGAGTTCGGTGCAGGGGTTCATCCCCGCTCCCTATTTCGCGCTTTACTCAGCGACCAAACATGCCATCGAGGGGTATTCCGAGTCGCTCGATCACGAATTGCGCCCGTTCGGCATCCGCGTTTCGCTGGTGGAGCCCGCCTATACCCGAACGGCATTCGAGGACAATCTTGCCGCCCCCGACCGGTCGCTCGAAATCTACGACTCCGCGCGCGCCGGGATGACTGTATCCGTGCGGAAATCGATGGAGAAAGGCGATGCGCCCGAAGTGGTCGCCAACACCGTTTTGGCCGCGGCGACAGATCCCGCGCCGAAGAAGCGCTATGCGGCGGGAAAAATGGCGCGCCAGGTCAGTTTCCTGCGCCGTTTCGTCCCCGCGTCCGCATTCGACAAGAGCCTGCGCAAGCAGCTTGGGCTGCCGGCCTGAAATCGAGCGCTAACCGCAAGGACATCTGCCTTGGCGCGTCAGCGGGCAGCCGCCTGTTTCTCGAGCCTGCGGGCGTATTGCGTCAGCGGAAAGCACATGACGAAGAAGATCAGAGCCACCAGCCCGTAGACCTTGAACGGTTCGAAGGTCGCATTGTTGATGGCATTGGAGGTCCGCACCAGTTCCTCGAAGCCGATGATCGAGGTCAGCGCGGTCGATTTGATCAGCTGAACCAGGAAGCCGACGGTGGGTGCGCGGGTGATCGAAAAGGCCTGCGGCAGGATGATCAGCCTCAGCTCCTGCAGATAGTGCAGGCCAAGGCTGGCGCCGGCGTCCCATTGGCCGAGGGGTAGCGCCGCGACGCCCGAGCGCCAGATCTCGGCGAGATAGGCGCTGGCGAAGAAGGTGAGGCCGAGCGCCGCCGCCGTCCACGGTTCGATGCGCAGGCCGAGCATCGGCAGGCCGAAGAACATCAGGAACAGCTGCATCAAGAGCGGCGTTCCCTGGAACAGGGCGATGTAGCCGGAAGCAACACGCCTGCTCCACTTGTTCTTGGCGATCCTGAAGAACAGCACGACCAGGCCGACGATGCCGCCGCCGATGAAGGCGGCCAGCGATAGCAGCACCGTCCAGCGGGCGGCGAGCAGCAGGTTGCGTACGATGTCCCAGAAGGTGAACTCGATCATGACACGCCGGCTCCGAGCGCACGGCGTCCGCCTGACACCAGCAGCCGGCGCAAGGCCATCGACAGAGCGAGATAGACCAGCGTCACGACGAAATAGGTCTCGAAAGAGCGGAAGGTGCGCGCCTGCAGCATATCGGCCTCGTAGGTCAGTTCACGCACGGCGATCTGCGACACCACGGCCGACTCCAGCATCATGATGACGATCTGGCTGGTGAGCGCGGGATAGATGATCTTGAGTGCCTGCGGCAGCACGATCTTGACGAACACCTGGCGTGGCCGCAGCCCAAGTGCGAGCGCTGCTTCCGTCTGTCCGCCGGGCACGGCGTCAAGCCCGGCGCCGACGATCTCGATCGTGTAGGCCGCCATGTTGAGCGTCATCGCCAGCATGGCGGCCAGGATCGGATCGAGCCGGATGCCCAGGCTGGGCAGGCCGAAGAAGATGAAGAACAGCTGCACCAGGAACGGCGTGTTGCGCATCACCTCGACATAACAGGCGATTGCCCGCTTGAGCAGAACCGGGCCGTTTCGTCGCCCCGCGGCACCCAGGATGCTGAGGGCCGTTCCCACCAGCGTGGTCACGGCGATCAACAGAATCGTCGTGAGCGCACCGTGCGCGATGTCGCCGACAGCACCTGGAAGCCAGGCAAAGGCCACGGAAACTCAATCCTTGAGGTTTTCGGGATTGAGCGGCGTCTTCAGCCAGGTTTTCGAGCTTTCGTCCAGCTTGCCGTCGGCCAGCATCTTGGCGATGGCATCGTTGACGGCCTTCTTCAGGCCGTCCTCATTCTTGTTGAGGCCGATATGCGAAGGCGAGGTCAGAAGCTGGAACTTCTGCTCGGGCTTCAGCGCGTCCTGCTTGGCCAGCACCTGCGCGCCGACATCGTTGCCGACGACCATCAACTGCGTCTGGCCGGAGATGAAGGCCTGGATCACGGAATTGTAGTTGTCGAAGCGCTTGATGTCGGCCGACGCCGGTGCTGCCTCGGTGAGCGAGGTGTCCTCGAGCGTGCCACGATTGACGGCGATCGACTTGTCGGCGAGGTCTTCCTTGCCCTTGACCGCAAGTGCCGCCGGACCGATCACGGCGATGTAGTAGGGCGCATAGGCAGCGGCGAAATCGATGACCTGTTCGCGTTCCTTCGAGTAGCCGACGCTCATCAGGATGTCTACGCGCTTGTCGTTCAGATACGGGATGCGGTTCTGGCCGGTGACGGCGATGGGGTTGAGCTTCACCTTGAGCGTATCGGCAATGTATTGCGCGACATCCATGTCATAGCCCTTGAGGCTCATATCGGCGCTGGCCGAGGAGAAGGGCGGAAAGTCGGCGAAGACGCCTACATTGATGGTGCCGGCCTTGGTGATGTCCGCCAGCGCATCGGCGCTTGCGGCTTGTGTGGCGAGGCCGAAGCCGGCCGTGCCGAGCATCAGCACGGCGGCGATGGAGGCAAATGTCTTTCGGATTGTCATTGTCATTCCCCTGTCTGGAAGCTTTGTTTGTTGGGAGTCGACCGCCGGCTCCAGCGCGGCGGCCGCCTTTGCTTTCTGAACGTCAGGCTCCCTTGCCCGTGATTGCCGGGCTGAACACCATAAGGCTCAATATCTCGAACAGCACCTGTGCGGCGGCATGCGCCGTGTTGGTGGTGGCGTCGTATTGCGGCGCCACTTCGACAACGTCGCCGCCGACGATGTTGAGCCCCTTCAGGCCGCGCAGCAGTTCGAGCACTTCGCGCGTCGTCAGGCCGCCGACTTCCGGCGTGCCGGTGCCGGGCGCGAAGGCCGGATCGACGCTGTCGATGTCGAAGGAGACATAGGTCGGCCCGTCGCCGACTATTCTGCGCGCCTTCTCGATGATGGCCGGAATGCCGAGACCGGTCACCTCCTCGGCATGGACCACGGTCATGCCGGACTCGTAGGTGAACTCCCACAGATATTCGGCCGAGCCGCGGATGCCGATCTGGATCGTGCGCGTCGGGTCGAGCACGCCGTCAAGCACCGCGTTGCGGAACGGGCCGCCATGGTGGAACTTGGTCATGTCGAACAGGCCACTGGTGTCGCAGTGGGCGTCGATATGGATCAACCCGACCGGAGCTTTCTTGCCGACGGCCTTCAGGATCGGATGGCTGATCGAATGGTCGCCGCCGATCGAAAGCGGGATGACGCCGGCATCGACGATCTGGTTGGTGCGGCGCTCGATATCCTCATGGCTGATCTCCAGCCGGTAGCGGCTGCGGAACGGCGTGTCGCCGATATCGGCCACCCGAAGTTCATGCGTCGGCGCGCATTCCAGCACGTGATTGTAGGGACCGATGCGCTCGATGGCGCGCAGCGCCCTTGGCCCGAAGCGCGAGCCTGGCCGGTTGGTGACGCCGAGGTCCATCGGCACGCCGATCATCGCCACCTGCAGATCGCCGAAATCCGGATTGTCGGCCGATATTTCGCGGTAGGGCGCGGCGAGGAAGGTCGGGATGCCGGAATAGGGCGCCAGCCGCGTGCCGCTCTTGGAAAAGATCTTGTCGGCGACCTTGCGGAACTTCGGGTCGAACATCTCGCCGCCATGGCTTTCACCATATTTGCGACGCAACGCGTCGAGCTTGCCGCGATCGTAACCCATATCCGCTCCTCCTGGGCTGATGCAGTGCCGCCGGTGACGCCTGCGAACCGACCGTCATCCGGCCGGGCCGCTGTCCCGCTGGCTGCCTGCAGATTTCACGTCTTGATGCTGTTCCGGGCTCAAGTGTCTGGCAGCGGCATTGAAAAATCAATTGATATTGTTAGGGTGTTTTCTGTGAGAAAATCTCACAATAAAGTTCATACCCATGGCCAAACGCCTGCCACCGCTGAATCCGCTGCGCGCCTTCGAGGCAACGGCTCGCCATGGCTCGCTGACCAAGGCGGCGAGTGAGCTGAACGTCACGCATGGCGCCATCAGCCACCAGATCAAGGCGCTCGAGCAGTCGCTCAGTGTCAAGCTGTTCGAGCGGGTCGGCCAGCGGGTCAAACTGACGCCGCATGGCGCCGAACTTCTGCCGGCGGTATCGAGCGCCTTCGACAGCATCGCCGCCGCCACCCAGCGCATGACAAGGCCGGCGAGCAGCGGCACGCTTTCAGTCTCCTGCGTGCCGGCGCTGCTGTTGCTGTGGATGACACCGCGGCTCGGCAGTTTCATGGCGCAATATCCCGACATAAGGCTGACGCTTATCCCCTCCAACGATCCCAAGGATTTGCGGGCGCCGCATATCGACGTCTGCGTGCATTATGGCGACGGCAGCTGGACCGATTGCTGGATGCGCAAATGGTCGGGCCTCGAACTGTTCCCCGTGGTCAGCCCGACCTTGATCAACAACCGGCCGATCCGCAGCGTCAGGGATCTCGCCGACCATGTCTTCCTGCATGGCGATGACGGCCGCGAGTGGCACACCTGGCTGGCGGCCGCCGATGCGCTGGACCTGGAGCGGGGTCGCCGCCATCATCTCGGCGATGCGCGCATGGCGACCGAGGCGGCGGTGCATGGGCATGGCGTGGCGCTGGGCGATTCGGTGACGGCAAGCGCGCTGCTGGCCAGGGGCATGCTGGTGGCGCCGTTCAGCCTGTCGGTGCCGGCGGTCGACGATTTCTATGTCGTCTGCCGCAACGAGATGAGAGCGACGCCGATCGTGCAGGTGTTCATCGACTGGCTGTTCGCCGAGAAGGCGCAGGACGACGGCCGCGCCGACGCCCCGGTGGCGGGCCGCATCGTCAGCCGCCGAAAGCGTCCGGCGCTCAGGGTCATCGGCGCCAAAACCGGGAGCTGACACCGGCCTTCGGCTTGCGGCCGCCGTCAGTGGTCTTTCCGTCGCATGCAGGGTTTTCTTTTTGTCGGGCCAGCCTGAAACCGGGCAGCGTTTTGGCCAATTCGATGCTATGAGGCCTGTCGCGGTTGTGGATAGCAGGCAGCGAAGGCGGTGTTGAAACATGGCTAAGACCGATATTGCGCGGCGAGTCTACAACCACACCTGGAAGCTCGATCCGATCGTGCGCAGCCTGCTCGATACGGATTTCTACAAGCTTTTGATGCTGCAGATGATCTGGGGCATGTATCCCAAGGTCGACACCACCTTCTCGCTGATCAATCGCACGACTTCGGTGCGGCTTGCCGATGAGATCGATGAGGGCGAACTGCGCGAGCAGCTCGACCATGCCCGCACGCTGCGGTTCTCCAAGAAGGAGATGATCTGGCTTGGCGGTAACAATTTCTACGGCCGCAAGCAGATCTTCGAGCCGGAGTTCCTCGCCTGGCTGGAAGGCTTCCGGCTGCCGGAATACGAGCTGTCGAAGCGCGACGGCCAGTATGAACTGACCTTCAGCGGGCCGTGGATGTACACCACGCTGTGGGAAATCCCGGCGCTGGCGATCATCAACGAACTCCGATCTCGCGCCGCCATGCGGGCGTTCGGACCGTTCGCGCTCGACGTGCTCTATGCTCGCGCCAAGGCCAAGATGTGGGCCAAGACCGAGCGGCTGAAGGCATTGCCCGGCATCCGCATCTCGGACTTCGGCACGCGGCGGCGGCATTCCTTCCTGTGGCAGCGCTGGTGCGTCGAAGCGCTGAAGGAAGGCATCGGCGAAGCCTTCACCGGCACCTCCAATGTGCTTCTGGCGATGGACAACGACCTCGAAGCACTCGGCACCAATGCACATGAGCTGCCGATGGTGTTTGCCGCGCTTGCCAATTCGGAAAAAGAGCTGAAACAATCGCCCTACAAGGTGCTGCAGGACTGGCAGCGCTACTATGGCGGCAATCTGCTGATCGTGCTGCCCGATGCCTTCGGCACGGCGTCCTTCCTGCGCGACGCGCCGGACTGGGTCGCCGACTGGACGGGTTTTCGCCCCGACAGCGCGCCGCCGATCGAAGGCGGTGAAAAAATCCTGTCCTGGTGGCGCGACAAGGGCAAGGATCCCAAGCAGAAATTGCTGATCTTCTCCGACGGGCTCGAGGTCGAAACCATCGAAGAGACCTACCGCCACTTCAAAGGCAAGGTGCGCATGTCGTTCGGCTGGGGCACCAACCTCACCAATGATTTCGAAGGCTGTGCGCCGACGGAAACCAACAGCCTGGATGCCATATCGCTGGTCTGCAAGGTCACCGAGGCCAATGGCAGGCCGGCGGTCAAACTTTCCGACAATCCGGCCAAGGCGACCGGCGACGAGAAAGAGATAGAGCGGTATTTGCGGATTTTTGGCGAGAAGGACCGCGTGGAGCAATTGGTCAAGGTGTGAAGGGATGGGGCTCCTGGCATCGCCTGCAAAGATGGAATCTCGGATAGCTTGAGTTCCCGCACACCCCCCTCTGTCCTGCCGGACATCTCCCCCGCAAGGGGGGAGATTGGCCGCTTCGACCAGTCCGCCTTTTTCTCCGAAGTTGAAAATTGGCGAAAGCCTGGGCGACATCCGATCTCCCCCTTTGCGGGGGAGATGGCCGGTAGGCCAGAGGGGGGTGTGAAGGATCGCGGCGGCGAAGGTTATCGCCTCTTGATCACAAGCTTCATCTGCTTATTCGTATCCCTCCCCACCCCCGCCTTCGCGCACGCCTCCGACCGTGGCCACGTCCTGCTCCTGCCGACCGGCTACTATCTGGTCGGCGGCGCCTTCGCCGTGGCCGTCAGCTTCCTCGTCCTGGCGCTGCTGCCTGCGGATTCACTTGACCGCTTTTGGCGACGGCGCCTGCCGTTATTCGCCCTCGGTGACGCCACCCGCGCCGCCATCAGCCTGCTATCCTTCGCCGGCTTTGCAATTCTCATCGCCGCCGGCCTTTTCGGCAGCCGCGACCCACTTTCCAATCCTCTGCCACTGGTGATCTGGACGCTGTTGTGGGCCGGCCTCACGCTGTTGCAAGGCCTCTTCGGCGACCTCTGGTCATGGCTGAACCCCTGGTATGGACCATGGCGTCTCGCCTCGCGCCTGTTCGGGACCGGGGATCACGGAGCATGGCGCCTGCCCCGATGGGTCGGCTGCTGGCCGGCTGCCATCCTGTTCTTCGCCTTCGCCTGGTTCGAACTCATCGATCCCGCGCCCGACGATCCGGCACGGCTGGCTTTTGCCGCCGGCCTATATTGGCTGTTCTCTTTCCTCGCCATGCTGGCGTTCGGCTATCGCGGCTGGAGCCGCAGCGGTGAATTCCTGACGGTCTTCTTCTCGATGGTGGCGCGCTTTGCCATGGTCGAACGCAACCAAGACGGCCGGCTTGCACTTTGCTGGCCCGGCGCCAAGCTGCTGGCCGCGGAGCCCTTGCCGGCCAGCGGCATCGCCTTTCTGCTGCTGGCCCTGTCGTCGGTATCCTTCGACGGCCTGTCGAAGACCTTCTTCTGGCTCGGCCTGTTCGGTATCAACCCACTCGAATTTCCCGGCCGCACCGCGCTGATCGGCAGCGGCACTTTCGGGCTGATCCTGACATTCGCGCTGCTGGCCGCGATGTTCCTGCTTGCCGTCCGGCTCGGCCAGCGTCTTGCCGGCAGCGATCACACTCTCGGCCAGGCCGCAGGCCTGCTGGTGTGGTCGATCGTGCCGATCGCGCTCGCCTATCACGTTGCGCATTATCTGACGGCGCTGCTCGTCGACGGCCAATATGCGCTTGCGGCACTTTCCGATCCGTTCGCGATCGGCTGGAACCTGTTCGGCACCGCCGACATGCAGATCGAGGCCGGCATCGTTGCGGGGGCGGACTCTGCGTGGTGGCTGTGGAATATCCAGGCCGGCGCCATCATCCTGGGCCATGTGCTCGCCGTCCTCGTCGCTCACGGCTTCGCCTGGCGCCTGCACCCACAGCCCTCCCGCGCGGCACTCAGCCAGTTCCCGCTTACCTTGCTGATGATCGCCTACACCGTCTTCGGCCTCTGGTTGCTTGCCACGCCGACCACCGGATGAGAAAAGGACGGCCTCGATATCGTTGGGGAAGCTCGCTTGCCACATCAAGGCTTTGGTGATTTAGTTTGTACACATGCAATTTTTTGCGTCCTCTGAGCGAGGATGCCGAAGCCGCCTTATCGTTGGTCAAAACTGAAAAACAGGGGAACGAACATGGCTGACAAGAACGGATTTTTCGACCTCTCCAAGACTGGCCTCACCTCCAAGACTGGCCTCACCCGCCGCACGACGCTGAAGGGTCTGGCCGCAGGCGTCGGCCTCGGCCTTGCGCCCGGCTTCGTCCGCTATTCCCAGGCGCAGAGCTCGGCGCCGATCAAGATCGGCTTCCAGTCGCACCGCACCGGCATCGGCGCCGCTTATGGCCGCTGGTACGAAAAGACCACCGCTGCCGCGGTCAAGGCGATCAACGCCGCCGGCGGCATCAATGGCCGTCAGGTCGAGGTGATCATCGAGGATGACGGCACCGATCCCGGCCGTGGCGCCGAAGTTGTCGGCAAGTTCGCCACCCAGCACAAGACCGATATCGTCTTCGGCACGCTGTTCTCGCATGTCGTCATCGGCTCGGCGCCCGCCGCCGGCGAAAACAAAATGCCCTATTTCGTCGTCAGCGAAGGCCATCACGTCGCCTCGACCAAGCTGAACCGCTATGTCTTCCAGCCCGGCATCACCGACGTGAAGAGCCAGATCCAGTCGATGGCGCCGTGGATCGCGGCCAATGCCGGCAAGAAGGTGACGCAGATCTTCCCCGATTTCGCCTTCGGCTACGACCACCGCGACTACCTGCCGCCGGCGCTGAAGGCGCAGGGCGCCGAGGTCATCGCGCAGATCGCCATCCCGCCGACGGAATCGTCCTTCACCAAGTATTTCCCACAGATCCCGGCCGAGACCGAGGTGATCTACCACGTCATGGTTGGCCCGGCCGTGCTCACCTTCGTCAAGGAGCTCGGCGAGTTCTACGGCTCCAACCGGCCGCAATTGTTCGGTTTCATCGATTCGCTCGAGGCCACCGACATCAACAGCCCCGGGTTGGAGTTCCTCGATGGCAGCCATTTCTGGGAAGGCTCGCCGCGCTATGCGCAGGCCGATGATTCCGAGGCGCAAAAGGCCTATCGCGCCGCCGTCGGCATCGACGACAATGGCGCCGCCGTCGGCGACCCGAAGGACGTCTCGACCGCAGCCCACATGTTCGGCTGCTGGGAGACGCTCTACGTCGTCAAGAAGGCGATGGAAGACGCCGGCTACAAGGGTCCGGAAGACCGCGCCAAGCTGGTCGAGGCGACCGAAGCGCTGACCGAATTCGCCGAAGGCCCCGAGCATCCGCAAGGACCGAAGACCTTCAACGGCAAGATCCACCAGTGCTTCGGCATCCAGAACATCTCCAAGGTCGAGGGCGGCAAGCTCAAGGTCGTGCACAAGACCAAGATCGAGGATGGGCTTTACGAGGCCGAAGGGGATTACACGACGCAGGCGCTTTAGACAGAGCTGCCTGCAAGCGTGGGAGCCAAGGCACCCCCCTCTGTCCTGCCGGACATCTCCCCCTCAAGGGGGGAGATCGGCAGGTCTTGCGAAGGCGAACATCTATCGCCGTTGGCTATTGGCGAACGCAGTGGGGACAGCCAATCTCCCCCCTTGAGGGGGAGATGTCCGGCAGGACAGAGGGGGGTGCCTCGCGCGCCCGTTGGCGCTTAAACAATGCACTTCGGACCCCACCTCCTCCTCGCCGCCCTCGAAGGCCTCGTCACCTCGGCCGTGCTGGCGCTGACGGCGCTTGGGCTGTCGCTGGTGTTCGGCGTGATGCGCGTGGTCAATGTCGCGCATGGCGAGTTCTTCATGTTGGGTGCGGTGCTCGCCTGGGCGATCACAACAGCCATCGGCGGCCATCCGGCGCTTGGGTTCCTGGCGGCGCTGGTGATTGCGCCGCTGATCGTCGGCACTATAGCGCTAGTCGCCGAACGGCTGGTGCTGCGCCGGCTCAATTACAATCCGGAAGCCACCATCGTCGCCACCATCGGCATGCTTTACATCATCCAGCAGCTGGCGCTGACCTTTTACGGTCCGGAGGCACGGCCGGTGGAGCCGCCGTTCAGCTATCGCATCCTTTTGCCGTGGTTCGGCTACTCCGGCTACAAACTGTCTGTCATCGCCGCCTCCGCCCTGCTGCTGCTTGGGACATGGCTGGTGCTGACGCGCACCAAGATCGGCCTCATCATGCGCGCCACGCAATATGACAGCGAGACGGCGCAGGCCTTCGGCATCCCTGTCGGCCGCGTCTATGGCGGCGTCTTCGCGCTCGGCGCCATGCTGGCGGCCATTGCCGCGGTGCTGATCGTGCCGATCAGCCAGGCGCATTACCTGATGGGACAGGATCCGCTGCTGCTCTCCTTCATCGTCGTCATCATCGGCGGTCTCGGCTCGTTGCGCGGCACCGTCGTCGCCGCCGTGCTGATCGGCCTGTCGGACGGCATCATCTCGATGTTCTTCTCGCCGACGCTGGCCAAGATCATCGCCACGCTGCTGGTCGCCATGGTGCTGGTGTTCCGCCCGCAAGGCCTGTTCGGGACGGCGTCGCGATGAGCGAAGCTTCGCCGGCAAAAGCTTATGGCCTGCATCTCGGCGTCATCGCGCTGCTGTTCGTGCTGAGCTTCCTGCTGCCGGACTACTATCACGGCCTGCTTGCCCGCATCATGGTGCTGGCGGTCTTTGCCATGGGCTACAACATGCTGTTCGGCTATGCCGGCCTGCTCAGCCTCGGCCATGCCATGTTCTTCGCCGCCGGGCTCTATGGCGCCGGCCTTGCCGTCATCCAGCTCGGCTGGAGCGTGCCAGCGGCATTCGCCGCAGGCCTCGCTTGTGGTGTTGTTGTGTCACTGGTGATCGGCCTGCTGGCGCTGCGCACCACGGGTGTCGCCTTCATGATCGTCACCATGATGTTCGCGCAAGTGTTCTACCTCCTCATCCTCTACTTCGCGACTTGGACCGGCGGCGACCAGGGCATGGTCGTGCCGCAGCCGGCGCGGGTGCTCAGCCTGGGCGCGACCTCGCTCGAGCTCACCAATCCGACCGTGCGCTACATGACAGCGCTGTCGCTGTTTTCGATCGTGCTGCTCGTCACATTGGCCATCGTCCGCTCCCGGTATGGCCGCGTGCTGGTCGCCATCCGCGAGAACGAGGAGCGGACGAAGATGCTCGGCTACGACACCTTCTCCAACAAGCTCGCCGCCGTCGTCATCTCCGGCACCATCTGCGCGGCCTCGGGCGCCGCCTATGCGCTGCTGTTCGGCTATGTCGGCTCAAGCTTCGCTTCGGTGCAGTATTCGATCCTGCCGCTCCTGTGGGTGCTGCTGGGCGGCGGCGCCACAACGCTTGGGCCGCTGATCGGCACGCTGTTCATGTATTATGTCATCGACATCACCAGCGGCTACACCTCCGCCTATCTGCTGATCGTCGGCATCGCGCTGATCCTTCTGGTGCTGTTTTTTCCAAAGGGCATTCTGGGCAGCATCCGGCAGCGCTGGCTCGGGTGGCTGCCATGATGCCGCTTTTGACCACCAAGGGCCTTTCTCGCGACTTTGGCGGCCTGCGCGCCGTCGACAATGTGGATTTCGCCCTGATGCCGGGCGAGATTCGTGCTGTGATCGGCCCTAACGGGGCGGGCAAGACCACCTTCGTCAGCCTGGTCAGCGGCCGCATCCAGCCATCATCGGGCATGATCGTCTTCGACGGCGCCGACATCACCAGCCAGCCGGCCTATGTCCGGGTCCGCCAGGGCATCGCCTACACGTTCCAGATCACCAGCGTCTTTGCCAATCTCTCCGCCTACGACAATGTCGCGCTGCCGGTGCAGCGGACTTTGAGTGATGGCCGTTCGAAGGGTGCGGTGAGGGCAGGTGTGATGGCGGCGCTCGACCGCACGGGGCTGGCCGACCGCGCGCACATGCCGGCCGGGCAATTGTCCTACGGCCATCAACGCCTGCTGGAAGTGGCGATGGGCCTGGCGCTGAAGCCGCGCCTGCTGATCCTCGACGAGCCGACGCAAGGCCTCGCCGATAGCGAGATCGACAATTTCATCACCCTGGTGCGCGAGATCGCCAAAAACGCCACCGTGCTTCTGATCGAGCACAACATGCCGGTCGTCATGCAACTCGCCGACCGCATCACCGTTTTCAATGCCGGCAAGATCCTGGCTGAAGGCACACCCGAAGCGATCCGCGAGAACGCGGCGGTGCAGGAAGCCTATCTGGGGACCGCCCCATGACCGAGACAAACAAGGCCGAGGCGACGTCTCAAGCACTCACCATCTCGGGGCTCGACTGCTTCTATGGCGAGGTCCAGGTGCTCTATGGCCTCGACCTGGTGCTGAACAAGGGCGAGGTGCTGTGCCTGTTCGGCCGCAACGGCGCCGGCAAGACGACGACGCTCAAAGCCATCATGGGGCTGGTTCCCTCAAGCGCCGGCTCGATCAAACTGGCTGGCCTAGAGTTGACCGGGCTGCCGGCGCATGAGGTGCCCAAGGCCGGCGTCGCCTATGTGCCGCAAGGCAGGCGGCTGTTCGCTGAGATGACGGTGGCCGAAAACATCGAGATCGGCCTGATGGCGCGCGGCAAGGGCAAGGCGACGCGGGAAAACGTTCTCGACCTCTTTCCGCTGCTGCGCCAGCGGCTGCGGCAACGCTCCGGTACGCTGTCCGGCGGCGAGCAGCAGATGCTGGCCATGGCGCGCGCGCTGTGCCTCGAGCCGCAGGTGCTTTTGCTCGACGAGCCGACCGAGGGGCTGATGCCGTCGATGATCGCCAAGATCCGCGAGACGGTGGCTAAGCTGCGCGACATGGGCGTCTCGACCATCCTGGTCGAGCAACGGGTCGATGCGGTGCTTTCGGTCGCCGACCGCGTTGCCTTCATCGAAAACGGCCGCAACCGCGAGACGGTCGATGTCGAGGAATTGCGTGCCGACCCGTCGGCGGTGCGCCGTTATGTCGGCGTGGGCTGATCAGCCGAAGAACAGAAAACCCGCTACCAAAAATGTCGGGATCAGCACCAGGCCCGACCATGCCATATAGCCGAAAAAGCCCGGCATCTTGACGCCGCGATGCCTGGCGATGGCGTAGACCATGAAGTTCGGCGCATTGCCGATATAGGTGTTGGCGCCCATGAACACGGCTCCGGCCGAGATCGCGGCAAGCGTCGAAGCGAACTCCGTCATCAGGTGCCGGGGGTCGCCGCCGGCAAGCTCGAAGAACACCAGATAGGTCGGCGCATTGTCGAGGAAGGATGACAGCGCCCCAGTCAGCCAGAAATAGGCGAGGTCATTGGGCCCGCCCGAAGGCGAAGTGACGAGGGCGACCAGCGGCGCCAGCGCGCCCTCATGGCCGGCCCTCAGGATAGCGACGACCGGCACGATGCAGATGAAGATGCCGGCAAACAATTTGGCCACCTCTGATATCGGACCCCAGTTGAAGCCGTTGGCTTCGCGGTATTCCTTGCGCGAAATGGCAAGTGAAACGAGGGCAAGCGCCAGGATGAGAGCGTCACGCACCAGATTCTGCAGTTCCAGGCTGACCCCGAACACGGAGAAGCTGACGCCCGGCTTCCAGGTTGCCGACAGCAGGATGGCGCCGATCACGCCCGCCAGCAGCGGAAGGTTGGCCAGGCCGCGCAGACGCACCTTGGTATCCGGCGTCGGATCCTTGATCTTCGGCGCGCCGGCCTCGCGCCGGTGCAGGATGATGTCGATGCCCAGGAAGACAGCCAGCACGGCACCGCCGACGAACAGCGTTTCGCGCCAGAGGTTGGCGGTCGTCCAGAAGAAATCGACGCCTCTGAGGAAGCCGACGAACAGCGGTGGATCGCCCAAGGGCGTCAGCGAGCCACCGATGTTGGAAACGAGGAAGATGAAGAAGATCACGACATGGGCGTTGAACGGACGGTTGTCGTTGGCGCGGATGATCGGCCGGATCAGGATCATCGAGGCACCGGTCGTGCCGATCACCGATGCCAGCAGCGCGCCGACCAGCAGCAGGCCGGCATTCACCAGCGGCGTGCCGTGAATGTTGCCGGCAATGAGAATGCCGCCCGAAATGGTGAACAGCGCAAACAGCAGGATGATGAACGACATGTATTCGGTGAGCAACGCATGCAGCACCGCCTCGGTCGCTGTGGAGACACCGAAGGCAGCCGCCAGCGGCAGGACCACCAGAGCGCCCCAAAGGGCCGTGATCTTGCCGTAGTGATGTTCCCAGGCATGAGGAAACAGCAGCGGACCGGTGGCGATCGACAACAACAGCCCGGCAAAGGGCAGCGCCCACCACAGCGACATCGAAGCGCCGGGCAGGCCGTGTTCCTCCGCCGCGAAAGCCTGTGCCGGGAACAGCACGGCGACAATTATCGCAGCGCATGCAGCCAACAGGGGGATCGGATATGAAAAAAGCCCCCTCATCCGGCCGCTACGCGGCCACCTTCTTCCCGTTGGGGAGAAGAGACGAGCTTCGGTGCCGGCAGCCTCCTCTCCCCTGGGGGAGAGGTCGGATCGCCCCGAATTGCCCTTCGCAATTCGGTTGGCAATCCGGGTGAGGGGGACCTTCCCCGAAGACAACAATCCTGCCTTTAGACATCGGATCTTTACCTGTTGCCCCACGATCCGTTCAATCCGACAAAGGGTCTTCGAGCGTCACGCCGGCGTCGCGCATGCGCTGCAGCATGGCATGGAGCGAGCCGTTGAGATCGATGCCGCGGCAGGCATCGAGCCGCACTATGGTTTTAAAGCCCTGGCTAACGGCGTCCAGCGCCGAGAAGGCAACGCAGAAATCGGTCGCCAGCCCGACCAGGGTCAGCGTGTCGATGCCGCGCTCCCGGAGGTAGCCGGCAAGGCCGGTCTGTGTCGTGCGATCGTTTTCGAAGAAGGCCGAGTAGCTGTCGATATCAGGCCGGAATCCCTTGCGGATGACGAGTTCGGCCTTGGTCCAGGCGAGGCCGGAATGGAAATCGGAGCCCAGGCTGCCCTGAATGCAATGATCCGGCCACAGCGTCTGCTGGCCGTATGGCATCTCGATCATGGTGAAGGGCTGCGCGCCCGGATGGCTGGAAGCGAAGCTGGAGTGACCGGCGGGATGCCAGTCCTGCGTCAGCACGACATGGTCGGTTCGCCGGATCAGGTCGTTGACCAGCGGCACGATCTCGTCGCCGCCGGCAACCGCCAGCGCGCCGCCGGGACAAAAGTCGTTCTGCAGGTCAATGACGACAAGCGCTTCGTCGGCCATGGGCTTTCCTCTTCCGTATGCAGGCTCCAGTGGAGAATGCCGCTGACGCGACCGGACGCAGAAACTTGACCAGATGGCCGGCGGCGTCAACCTCTCGGGACATAACAAATGCGTGCCGCCGAAGCCGCCGCAAACTCCGGCTTTGACAAATCCTGCGGGCTTGATATCATTTGCATACGAATGAATTTCTCGGCTTGAACGCCGGAAATACCGGATTCGGAAAGTTCCTTTTCTGGAAGGCAAAGCGTGATCCGTTACGCGAAACCCACCTCGGTCGACGAAGCGCTCGCTTTGCTTGGCGAGGGCGCCTGGCGCATCCTTGCCGGCGGCACCGATTTCTATCCGGCACAGGGCAGCAAACCCTTCCGCGACAATGTTCTCGACATTAACGGCCTGGGTTCGCTGCGCGGCATTGCCGAGACGAGCGACCATTTCGTCATCGGCGCGCGCACGACCTGGACCGACATCGTCCGCCACCCCTTGCCGCCGGCCTTCGATGCCTTGAAACAGGCGGCGCGCGAGGTCGGCTCGGTGCAGATCCAGAACGTCGCCTCGGTCGCCGGCAATGTCTGCAACGCGTCGCCGGCCGCCGACGGTGTGCCTGCCCTGCTCGTCCTCGATGCCGAGGTCGAGCTGCGCTCGGTGGCAGCCACGCGGCACCTGCCGCTGCAGGACTTCATTCTCGGCAACCGCCGAACGGCTCTGCTGCCCGGTGAGATGGTCACGGCCATCCGCGTGCCGAGACCCGCTGCTACGGGCATGTCGGCTTTCGTCAAGCTCGGCGCGCGCCGTTATCTCGTCATTTCCATTGCCATGGTGGCGGCACGTCTGGTCGTCGAAAACGGCCTTGTCCGGCAAGCGGCGGTCGCCGCCGGCTCCTGCTCGGTGGTGGCCAGGCGGCTGGCCGGCGTCGAAGCCGCGTTGTGCGGGCTGCCGGCGGATGGCGGACTTGCCTTTGCGGTCCTGTCCGCGCCGATGAGCGAACTGTCGCCGATCGCCGATGTGCGCGGCAGCGCCGAATACCGGCTCGATGCGGTGCGCGAGATTGTTGCCCGCGCCGTGCTCGCGGCTGTGGGCCGGACGACTGGCGAAGAGGTGGCGGCATGAGCCAAATTCAGCCTGACGCGCGTGAAGCCTTGCCCGATCCGAGCAGTGCCCAGCCAGGCTTCGGCGCTGCGCGCGCCGATATCGTCTTCGAGGTCAACGGCGCCGCCGTCTCGGTCAATGTGCCGCCGCTGCGCCGGCTGTCTCTGGTGCTGCGCGACGAACTGGGGCTGACCGGCACCAAGGTCGGCTGCGATGCCGGCGATTGCGGCGCCTGTACGGTGCTGGTCGACGGCGATCCCGTCTGCGCCTGCCTGATGCCGGCGGCTTCCGCTGCCGGCGCATCGGTGACGACAGTCGAAGGGCTTTCCAACGGCCGGCTGTCGGCGTTGCAGGCCTCTTTCCTCGCCTACGGCGCCGCGCAGTGCGGGATCTGCACGCCCGCCCTGTTGGTTGCGGCGACGGCGTTGCTGGAGAAGAAGGCGAGCCCCACCGAGGTCGAGGTACAGGACGCGCTCGGCGGAATTCTGTGCCGCTGCACCGGCTACCGGAAGATCATTGCCGCAGTGATGGATGCCTCCGTGCAGGCAGTAAGCCTGGATTTCCGCTTGCCTCCATCCGGCCACGCGATCGGCTCCTCGCCGATCCGACTCGACGGCGTGCCGAAGGTCACCGGGGCTGAGAAATTCGGCGGCGATTCCTTCCCCGCCGATGCGCTGGCCGTGCTGGTGGTCCGCTCGCCGCATTATCACGCCAGTTTCGCCTTCGGCGACCTCGACGGCTGGGCGAAACAGCATCCTGGCATCGCCGGGGTCTTCACCGCCGCCGACATTCCGGGAAAAAACTGTTTCGGCGCTATCGGCCCATTCGCCGACCAGCCGGCGCTGGCCGTAGGTTTTACTCGTCTTCGCGGCGAGGCGGTGGCGCTGGTCGCCGGCGAGCGCGAGGCGATCCTCGATCTCGACCTGTCGGATTTTCCTATCCGCTGGAGCGAACTGCCGCATTTTCTGCAACCCACTGAGGCGCAGGCTGAGGGTGCTGCGCTGATCCATGAAAGTCGGCCGGCGAACCTGCTCACCTCCGGCCTGGTCGAACGCGGCGACCCCGAGACGGCGCTTGCCGGCGCTGCGTTCACCGTGTCCGGCGCCATCGACACCTCCTATGTCGAGCACGCCTATATCGAACCGGAAGCCGGCTATGCCTATCTGGACGGCGACACGCTGGTGGTCGTCGCCTGCACCCAGGCGCCTTATATGGACCGCGACGAGACGGCGAAGGTGCTCGGCCTAGCCGTCGACAAGGTGCGCATCGTGCCGACCGCGACCGGCGGCGGTTTCGGCTCCAAACTCGACGTTTCGCTGCAGCCGCTGATCGGCCTTGTGGCGATGAAGACGGGGCGGCCGGCGGCACTCGCCTACACCCGCAACGAATCGATGATGTCGACCACCAAGCGCCATCCGGCCGAGATGAAAGCGACTATCGGCACCGATGCCGATGGCCTCGTCACCGGCATGATCTTTGAGGGCGATTTCAACACCGGCGCCTATGCAAGCTGGGGCCCTACCGTGGCCAACCGCGTGCCGGTGCACGCCTCCGGACCCTACGCGACGCCGAACTACCGCGCCGAAGGCCGCGCCATTCACACGCATGGGCCAATTTCCGGTGCCTTCCGCGGCTTCGGCGTCCCGCAAGCGACGATCATGCAGGAGACGCTCTATGACGAGCTGGCCGGCAAGCTCGGCATGGACCGGCTCGACTTCCGCTTAAGGAACTGCCTCCGGAACGGCTCCGAAACGGTTACCGGGCAGCGCCTGGAGTCCGGCGTCGGCATTGCCGAATGCCTCGAATCGCTGCAGCCGCATTGGGTGCGCGCGACGGCTGATGCGGATGCATTCAACCGTGCCAACAGGGATAGAAAGCGCGGCGTTGGCGTCGCGTCCTGCTGGTATGGCTGCGGCAACACCTCGCTGCCCAACCCGTCGACAATCCGGGTCGGCATCGCGGCTGACGGCACGGTCATCCTGCACCAGGGCGCCGTCGATATCGGCCAGGGATCCAACACGGTCATCGCCCAGATATGCGCCGACGCGCTCGGCCTGCCGCTTGAGAAATTCAAGTTGAAGAGCGCCGATACAGCCATCACCCCCGACGCCGGCAAGACCTCGGCCTCGCGCCAGACCTTCGTCACCGGCAAGGCGGCCGAAAAGGCCGGCCGCGCCTTGCGTGAAAAGATCCTGCGCTTTGCCAATGTTTCCGAAAACGCAGCCCTGCAACTCGACGGCCCGGCGATCGTCATCCGCGAAGGCGAAGCTGTCCGCCGCATGGACCTCGCCTCGCTCGACGTGGACGCCGAAGGCTTCGTCTTCCGCGCCGAGGAGACCTACGATCCGCCGACGCTGCCCCTCGACGCCAAGGGCCAGGGCAAACCATACGCCGTTTACGGCTATGGCGCGCAGATCGCCGAACTGGAGGTCGACCTCAAGCTCGGCACGGTGAAGCTGCTGAAAATCACCGCCGCGCACGATGTCGGCAAGGCGATCAACCCGCTGCTGGCCGAGGGCCAGATCGAAGGCGGTATCGCGCAAGGCATCGGCATGGCGCTGATGGAAGAGTACATCCCCGGCCGCACCGAGAATCTGCACGACTATCTCATCCCGACCATTGGCGACGTGCCGCCGATCGAGACCATTCTCATTGAAGTTCCGGACCCGGAAGGACCCTTCGGTGCCAAGGGTTTGGGCGAGCATGTGCTGATCCCGACGGCACCGGCAATCCTCAATGCCATCCGCCACGCCACCGGCGTCCTGGTCACCAAGATACCGGCGACGCCGACGCGTATCCGCGCTGGCATCCGCGAAAAAGATGGCATCCGCGAAAAGGAGGCACGCCGATGAGCGAGCTTGCCGAACGCTTCGAAACCCATGATCCCGGCGAGAAGCTGGTGGCGGAGAAGATCCGCTGCGATGCCTGTCCGGTGATGTGCTACATCGCGGATGGGCGCACGGGCGCCTGCGACCGCTACGGCAATGTCGGCGGCAGGATCGTGCGGATGGACCCGCTGACGATCCTCGACCATGCGGCCGAGACCGGCGCGGCAATCGTGCCGTTCATTGCCGAAGGCGAGGCCTGGGACGGCGAACTGGTCAACACCGGCCGCCGCTTCGTCACGGCAATCGGCGCCGGCACCACCTATCCCGACTACAAGCCGGCCCCGTTCATCGTCAGCCAGGAAGTCGAAGGCGTCGATCTCGTGACCGTGGTCACCGAAGGCATTTTTTCGTATTGCGGCGTCAAGGTGAAGATCGACACCGACCGTCATATCGGACCCGAAACGGCTGTCGTGCGATC
Source organism: Mesorhizobium sp. M1342 (assembly GCF_040317955.1). Classification (NCBI taxonomy): domain Bacteria; kingdom Pseudomonadati; phylum Pseudomonadota; class Alphaproteobacteria; order Hyphomicrobiales; family Phyllobacteriaceae; genus Mesorhizobium; species Mesorhizobium sp. M1342. Next base: position 61,465 of record NZ_JAMYLI010000006.1, read on the forward strand.
GCAAGGCGAAGCGATCGGCCATGTCACGACGGGAGAATATGGCTCGCAGATGCTGTCGCTGGGCGGTGTGCATCACCTGACCGGCGGCTCCAAGGCCGAGGGCCGCGCCACCTGCGACGCTCTGCTCAATCTGTGCAACCGCAAGCCGGTGGAACTGGCCATCGACGGCGGCGCCACCATAACAGTCGAAGCCGGCAAGGCGCCTGTCATCGACGGCAAGCAGGAACACCGCATGCGCGTCGGCTGCGGCTCGGCGACCATCGGCATGTTCGCCACGCAATGGCGCGGCCTGGTCGACGAGGTGGTGGTGGTCGACGACCACATCACCGGCGTCGTTTCCGAGCACCAGGCTGGCAAGGTTCTGGGCTGGCAGGATACGGGCATCAAGATCATTGGTCGCCGTTCGACGCCGGGCCGCTATTTCAAGGTCTCCGAACCCGGTCTCGGCTGGGGCGGCACCAGCATTTCCGACCCACTGTCGATCCTCGGCGAGTGGAACGCCAAGAAAGGCGCGCGGCCGGGTCTGTCGCTGCTGATGGTGTCGACCACCGGCGAGCAGTTCGCCTATTACGAGCTCGATGACGAGCTGAAACCGGTGCAAAAACCTTTCCCCGAACGGCTGCAAAAGTCGGTCGGCCTGATCGAGGACAATTGCGAGCCGGCTTTGTGCACGGTGCTGTTCATCGGCGGTGCCGGCGGTTCGCTGCGGGCCGGCGTCACCGAAAACCCGGTCAATCTCACCCGCTCGGTTCAGGGCCTGAAGACCTATGTGACGGTCGGCGGCGCGCCGGTCTATGTTTGGCCGGGCGGCGGCATCACGCTGATGGTCGATGTCACACGAGTGCCGGAAGGCGCCTTCGGCTATGTGCCGACGCCGGCGCTGGTGGCCCCGATCGAGTTCACGCTGCGCCGCGACGACTATGTCAGGCTCGGCGGCTACGAGGCCGAGATACGCAGCGTCGAGGACATTGTCGCAAAAGGCGGTGAGTACCTGAATCCGCGCCGCGGCACCGGCGCCGAAGCCAACAATCCATGGCCGCCACTCGCGCAGCTACGTCGTGCCGGCCCGAACGGGGCCGGGTGATGCAAGGTCCGCAAGCCCATTGGCTGCAGGACGGCAGGCGGCTGCATCTCAACCACGGGCCGATCGACCTGATCGTCGAGGTTTTTGGTGAGGCGGATGAATGCCGCCGAGCCTATGAACAAGCCGTAGCGCGGTTCCAGACGATCCTGATGGAGCTGGTCGAGGAACTCCCCGAATTGCGGCTGCCGGCGTTTTTCCTGGCGCCGCGCACATTCGCCGGCCCGACGGCGCGCCGCATGGAGGCAGCCGTCATGCCCCTGGCGGAATGCTTCATAACACCGATGGCCGCCGTCGCGGGATCGGTAGCCGACGAAATGCTCGCCGCATTGCTTGAGGGTCGCAAGCTCGATCGCGCCTATGTCAACAACGGTGGCGACTGCGCAATCCATATCGGCAGGGGACAGTCGATGGGATTGGCGGTCGCCGGCACCGGCAACGGCATGGCCGACCGGATCACGATCCGCGCGGAAGATGGCGTTCGTGGCGTTGCCACCAGCGGCTGGCGCGGCCGCTCCTTCTCGCTTGGCATTGCCGACGCCGTCACCGTGCTCGCGCGGACCGGCGCCGAGGCCGATGCGGCGGCGACCCTCATTGCCAACGCAGTGGACCTGCCTGGCAATCCCGCCATCAGACGCATTTCCGCACATGAACTGTCGCCCGACAGCGATCTTGGCTCGCTGCTGGTGACCCAACACGTCGGCACGCTTGCACCTGGCGAAGTGGCGCAGGCGCTGGACAATGGCCTTGCCGTCGCCGAAGATTTTCGCCGGCGCGGCCTCATTGCCGGATCGGCGTTGTTTCTTGGCGGTGAGGCCCGCATCAGTGGCTCGGTTGCGCTTGCCGCGCCCAACAAAAGTTCGAGGGAGGAGGTTGCCCATGCCTGAGTTTCCGATCCGCAAGATCGCGGTGCTGACCGAAGAGATTTTTCACGAGGGCGGGCCGGTGGCCAGGGTGCCGCGCCGCCGCGCCGCCGCCATGGCGCTCGTGAAAAACCCGTTCGCCGGGCGCTATGTCGAGGAGCTGCAGAGCGCCATGGACGATCTCAAGCCGCTCGGCCTGCTGCTCGTCGACCGGCTGATCGCGGCGCTCGGCGGCGACGTCAAGCAGATCGACGGCTACGGCAAAGGCGCCATTGTCGGCGCGGCGGGCGAGTTGGAGCACGGTGCGCTGTGGCATGTGCCCGGCGGCTACGCCATGCGCGAGCGGCTCGGCGACGCCAAGGCGATCGTGCCGTCGGCCAAGAAGGTCGGCGCTTTCGGTTCGAAGCTCGACGTGCCGCTCGGCCACATCAACGCAGCCTATGTGCGCAGCCATTTCGACGCCATGGAAGTCGGCATGTCCGATGGTCCGCGCCCCGACGAGATCCTGTTCTGCCTCGCCATGACCTGTGGCCCCCGCATCCACGATCGCATGGGTGGTCTCGCGGCCGATGACATCAAAGCCTGGGATGGCTTGCGGTGAGCGGCGAGGACAATCTGCTCAAGCTGGTCGAGGTCGAGACCCCGGACGACCAGGATTACCTCCTGCAGGAGCAGGTCGGCTTCATCCTGCGCAAGGCGCATCAGCGCCATGTCGCGATCTTTGCCGCGCATATCGGCGACCTGACGCCGCCGCAATTTGCAGCACTTGCCAAGCTGCGGGACGTCGGCGAGACCTCGCAGAACCAGCTCGGCACGCTGATCGCCATGGATGCGGCGACGGTCAAGGGCGTCATCGACCGGCTGAAGGCGCGCGGCCTGGTCGAGCTTTCCAGGCACGAGGTCGACAAAAGACGGCTTCTGGTCAATCTGACCGCGGCAGGCCGCCATGCGATCGAGCGCCTGATCCCGCTGGCGCGCGAGATCACCCAGGAGACGCTGGCGCCGCTCTCCGCCAAGGAGATCGCCACCTTCATGAAGCTGCTGGTGAAGCTGGCTTAGACCGCCGGGCGCCAAAAAGGCACCCGGCAGGAAGCTTGGCTCAGAGGCCGTTGTCCTTCAGCACTTGGGCGGCGTTTTCCTTGGTGATCTTCTCGGTCGGCAGAGTGATGGTCTTTTCGACCTTCTCGCCGTTGAGGAACTTGATCGCCTGGCGCAGGCCTTCGGCACCGGGAGTGACATAGGTGAAGGTGGCTGTCAGCTCGCCCTTGTTGACCATCTGCACGCCTTCGTTGGGCAGGCCGTCGATGCCGATGAACTTGATGTCCTTTTCGCGGCCGACATCCTTGGCGGCGAGATAGGCACCATAGGCCATCGGATCGTTGTGGCCGTAAACGAGATCGATCTTCTCGTTGCTCTTCAGCGCGTTGGCCATCAGATTATAGGCTTGGTCCTGCTTCCAGTCGCCCGACTGCTGGTCGAGCAGATATTTGATGCCCGGCTCCTTGTCGGTGAATTCGTGGAAGCCGTCGTGGCGGTCATGCGCCGGCTGGGTGCCCATGCCGCCCCAGATCTCGACGACGTTGCCTGAAGCCTTGCCCTTGCCGCCAAGCAGTTCGACGGCATATTCGCCGGCCGCGCGACCGATCAGCGCGTTGTCGCCGCCGACGAACTGCGTGTAGTCCTTGGTGTCGACATTGCGGTCGAGCACGAAGACCGGGATCTTGGCGTCGATCGCCTGCTGCACGACGCCGGTCAGGCCGGCAGATTCCTTCGGTGACACCAACAGCGCATCGACCTCCTGGCGGATCAGGTTCTCGACATCGGCGACCTGCTTTTCGGTCTTGTCCTCGCCGTCGGTGATGATCAGTTCGACCTCGGGATGCTTGGCGGCTTCGGCCAGGATGTCCTTGTTGAACTGCGCGCGCCAGGGCTCGATGGTCGTCACCTGCGAGAAGCCGATCTTCCACTTTTTGTCCTGGGCGAAGGCATTGCCGGTGGTCAGAAGCGCGGTGGTGGTCAGCAGCGCCGCGGTCAGGGCGGCAAGCTTCAGCATGTCACGTCGTTTCATTTTTTGTTTCCTCCGAGATTGAGAGACGGTGTCTCTTGCGACGGCCGCTTTGCCGCGGCCGTTTCCTTGTGCGCCGATTGCCCGCCGGGCAGGCGCAGATAGGCCAGGAGATCACCGGCATTGCGCTCCTGCACGAGCACGGTGCCGATGATGATCATCCCCTTCAGCACCAGCTGAAGGTTCGAATTGATGTTGTGGAGCTGCAGGATGTTGGAGAGCAGGCCGAAGATCAGCACGCCGCAGAAAGTGCCGACGAGGCTGCCGCGCCCGCCCATCAGACTGGTGCCGCCGATGACCACGGCGGCGATGGCATCGAGCTCCAGCCCGGCGCCGGCATCCGGCTTGCCTTGCCGGTACTGTGCGACATAGAGCACGGCGGCGATGCCGGCGAGCAGCCCGGAGACAGCATAGGTAGCGATCTTGACGCGGCCGGCGGCGATGCCGGAGAGGCGCGCCGCCTCCTCGTTGCCGCCGATGGCGTAGACATAGCGGCCGAACGGCGTGAAGCGCAGCACCGCGCCATAGATCAGGATGGCGCCGAGGAAGAACAGGCCCGGCATCGGGATGATGCCGAACACCAGCGAGCGCAGGATCTCGAAATCGGCGGTCGCGTTGGAGCCGGTATAGACCGGCAGCACGGCATTGTTCTGGCCGGCGGTCAGCCGGGCGATGCCGAGCGCCGTCACCATCATCGCCAAGGTGACGATGAAGGGCTGCAGGCGCCCGGCAACGATGATGAAGCCGTTGAGCGCGCCGAACAGCAGGCCGACGCATGGCGCCACCAGCAGCACGCCGAACACGCCGAATTTCGGCTCGATCTGCGGCAGCAGAAACCACAGCGACAGGCAGCACAGGACCACGCCGACGACGGCGGGCGTGACCACCCCACGAATCCCGTCCAGCCTGATCTCGCGGAGGAGATCGGCGCCGGCGCGGGACTTTGCCAGGTTCTGGAAAATGAAGCGGGTGACGACGAAACCGAGGCAAAGCGCCACCAAAGCGACGGTCGGCACGCCCAGCACGACGCCTGGTGTCACGCCTGGAACCGTCAGCAGCATGGCGCAGACCACCGAGCAGATAGCCATCAGCGAGCCGACGGAGAGATCGATGCCGCCGGTGATGATCACAGCCGTCATGCCGGTGGCGATCAGGCCGGTGGTCGACACCTGGCGCAGCACATCGAGCAGATTGCCGTAGGAGAGGAAGATGTTGTTGCCCTTCGAGCTCATCGGCGAGCCGAGCACGCCGATCAGGAAGATGGCGATCAGGCCCCAATAGAGCTTGGTTCGGGACAGGAGTTTCAGGGCAGTCATGCGGCTGGTCTCGATATGGTCCGACGCGGGGCGGCGAGGCGCATGATGGCCTCCTCACTGGCCGCGTCGCGGGAAAGAATGCCTGTCTGGCGGCCATCGGCCATCACCAGGATGCGGTCGGAGAGGTGCAGCAGCTCCGGCAGTTCGGAGCTGATGACGGCGATGGCGAGGCCGTCGCGCGCCAGCCTGAAGATCAGGTCGTAGATCTCGCGCTTGGCGCCGACATCGATGCCGCGCGTCGGCTCGTCGAGCAGCAGCACCCTTGGCCTGGTTGCCAGCCACTTGCCGATGACGACCTTCTGCTGGTTGCCGCCCGACAACGTACCGGCGGGCTGATCGATGTCCCGGCAGCGGATGCCGAGGGCCTCGACCGCCTGCCGCGCCAGCCCCTGCTCGCCGGCCAGCGAGCGGATGCCGAAGCGGGCCAGCGAGCCGACCAGCGGCAGCGCGACATTGTCCGCGATCGAAGCCTGCAGATGCAACCCTTGCGTCTTGCGATCCTCGGTCACCAGCGCGATGCCCAGCCGCCTTGCATCGCGCGGCGAACGGATATCCATGCGCTGGCCGTCGATACGGATTTCGCCGCCGGTGCGGCCATCGCTCGAACCGAAGATCGCTTCCAGGATCTCGGTGCGGCCCGAACCCAGCAGCCCGCCAATGCCAAGGATTTCTCCAGCGGCAAGATCGAAGCCGACGCCGTCGATCACCGTGCGCCAGCCATGCGCATCGGGCTTCGACAGCGACAGGTTTTCGACCGAAAGCACGGTCATGCCAGTGGTGTTGCGCTCTTCCTGGGAGGAAGCAAGCAGGTTGCGGCCGACCATCGCCGAAATGATCGCATCTTCGTCGAGCCTGGCCATCGGCTCGGTCAGCACATGGCGTCCGTCGCGAAACACGGTGACGCGGCCGGCCAGATGCATGACCTCGTCGATGCGGTGCGAGATGTAGACGATGGCGACACCGCTGTCGACAAGCTGGCGGATGATGCGGAACAGCCGCTGGCATTCGGCCGGCGACAGCGCCGAGGTCGGCTCGTCCATGATCAGGATGCGTGCCGACATAGACAGTGCCTTGGCGATCTCGACCAGTTGCTGCTCGCCGACACGCAGGGCGCCGACGCGGGCTTGCGGATCGAGTTCGATGCCGAGCCGCTGCAACAATGTGCCCGCCGCGCGGCTGCTCGCCTTGCGGTCGACGATCAGGCCCGCGATCAGCTTCTCGCGGCCGAGGAAGATGTTGTCGGCGACGCTGAGTTCGGGCACCAGGTTGAGCTCCTGATGAATGATGGCGATGCCGGCATCCTCGGCGTCGCGCACGCCGCCGAAGCTGACCGGGCGGCCATCGACGCTGACCGTGCCGTCATAGCCGGTATAGACGCCGGAGAGGATCTTCATCAGCGTCGACTTGCCGGCGCCGTTCTCGCCCATCAAGGCATGAACCTCGCCGCGACGCAGCTCAAAGCCGACATCGACAAGCGCGGCGATGCCGCCGAAGCTCTTGGAAATGCGCTCGGCACTCAGAACGGTGTCCGACCGATCAGCCGCACCGTGCTCCGGGGACAGGGAATTGCTCTCTTGCATGACAATGGCGGCCTCCCTTCCGTCGTCGTCAATTTCCCGCAAACGCTAATCTAAACGTTTCGATCAAGTCAAGCCGATATAAGGTGCCGGACGTTTGATGCAATTTCGATTCTTGCTTAAAAGGACAGGATTCCGTACGTGTTGGCCAGCAAGGGGTGGCGAAACGTTTCGAAAATGACAGCGTCAGGGCAAAAAAGACACCGCAAATCCACCGCGCCCACCATGCTTCATGTGGCTGAAGCGGCGCGTGTTTCTGTCGCCACCGTTTCGGCGCTGATCAATGGCACGGCGACGGTCAGCCCGGAGCTTAGCCAGCGCATCGAGCAGGCGATCCGCGATATCGGCTACAAGCGCAACGCGATCGCCCGCAGCCTGAAGATGGGCACGACCCGCACCATCGGACTGACCGTGCCGCACATCACCAACCCGTTCTTCACCGATGTCGTCTCGGTCATCCAGCAGGCCTTCGACCGGGCCGGCTATGCCGTCATGCTGTGCTGCACGGACGAGGATTTGAACACCCAGGACGACCAGATCAGGCTGCTGCTCGACCGCATGGTCGACGGGCTGATCGTGGCGCGCGTCGGCGACGGCGCGATCCTCAAGCGGATCGTCGACGACGCCAACGTGCCGGTCGTGCTGCTCGATCGTATCTGCAAAGGCGTCGACACCGATGCCGTGGTGCTGGACAACCAGCGCGCGGTGTTCGACGCCATCACCTATCTGATCAATCTCGGCCACCGGCGCATCGGTTACATCACCGGCACCTCGGACATCTCGCCGATGCATGACCGCATGGCAGGATATCGCGAGGCGCTTCACGCCGCCGGCCTGCCGATCGCCGAAGAACTGATCCGCTTCGGCAATTTCCATGAGATCGACGGCTATACCGAAACCATGCAGATGCTTTCCTCGCATGATCGGCCAAGTGCTATCTTCTCGGCCAACAACCCGATGGTGATCGGCACCATGAAGGCGATCCGCGACATCGGCCTGTCCTGCCCGGAAGACATTTCGGTCGCCTGCTTCGACGACTTTCCATGGTCCGACGTGTTCCAGCCGCAGTTGACCACGGTGGCCCAGCCGGTGCAGGCGATCGGAGAACAGGCGGCCAATCTGCTTCTCGACCGTCTCGCCGGCAACAGGGACGCGCCGCCGCGCAAGCTTTTGCTCAAGGGTAGGCTGATGATCCGCAATTCATGCCGCCCGCTCGGGGCGATGGCGCAGAGCGTAAGCGCGTAGTCTTTCGCCAGCGTATATTCGTACCAGGAGTTGTCAGGCCGCCTGCGACAGGGATTTGTGCGCCTCGGCCAGGATCTCGAACGATCGCACCCGCGCCGCATGATCAAAAATCTGCGCGGTGACCATCAGTTCGTCGGCGCCGGTGCGGCGCACGAAGGCATCGATGCCTTGCCGCACCGTTTCCGGGGAGCCTACGACGGCGCAGGACAATGCCTGGCCGAGCATTGTCTTTGCCATGGGATCGAGATCGCGGTCATAGTTCTCGACAGGTGGCGGCAGCCGGCCGGCCCGACCGGTGCGCAGATTGACGAAAGCCTGTTGCAGCGAGGTGAACAACAAACGGGCCTCCGCATCGGTGGGCGCGGCGAAGACATTGAGGCCAAGCATGACATGCGGCTTGTCGAGCTGCTCGGACGGCTGGAAGCGCGAGCGGTAGACATCCAGCGCGTGATCCAGCTCCGCCGGCGCGAAATGCGAAGCGAAGGCGTAGGGCAGGCCGAGCATGGCGGCGAGCTGCGCGCCGTAGAGGCTGGAGCCAAGAATCCAGACCGGCACGTCCTGGCCTTCGCCGGGCACGGCGCGGATACGCTGGCCTTCCTCAGCCGGCTGGAAATAGCCCATCAGCTCGACGACATCCTGAGGGAAATTGTCGACCCCGGCCTCGAGATTGCGGCGCAAGGCACGGGCGGTGCCCATGTCGGTGCCGGGCGCCCGGCCGATGCCGAGATCGATGCGGCCCGGATGCAAGGCGGCCAGCGTGCCGAACTGCTCGGCAATCACAAGCGGCGAATGGTTGGGCAGCATGATACCGCCGGCGCCGACGCGAATGGTCTTGGTGCCGCCGGCGACATGGGCAATGACGACGGCTGTGGCCGCGCTGGCGATACCCGGCATGTTGTGATGCTCGGCCAGCCAGAAACGCTTGTAGCCCAGGCGCTCGGCATGGCGGGCAAGATCGAGCGAGTTGGCCAGCGACTGCGAGGCATCGCTGCCTTCGACGATCGGCGACAGGTCGAGAACGGAAAGAGCGGTCATGGGTGGGATCCTGTGTCAGGACCGCATGTAGGAAGCATCCGGCGGCGCCGCAAATTCAAAAATATTGATCAGCCTTTGACAGCTTCGGGGTCGGCGATGTCGTCCTCCTCGACGACAACCGCGTGCTGCGCGGAGAGAAAATTGCCGACATGGCTAAGCCCGTCGAAATGATCGCAGAATACCTTGATGACGACCAGCAGAGGCACCGCCATCAGGGCGCCGACGAAGCCCCACAGCCATGACCAGAAGGCGATGGCGATCAAGATCGCCACGGCGTTGATCTCCAGGCGCCGGCCGACCACCATCGGCGTCACGAACTGGCCTTCGACGATGTCGCACAAGATCACGAAGGCCGGCGCCAGAAGCGCGTAGAAGATGGTATCGAAGCTGATCAACGCCATGACCGTGACAAGCGCAATGGTGATCAGCGCTCCGACATAGGGCAAGAAGTTGAGCAACGCCGCGGCGGCTCCCCAGACCAGCGGATTGGGCATGCCAAGCGCCCACAGACCGAGAGCGATGACTGTGCCAAGGCCGGCATTGATGATGGTGACGGTGAGCAGATAGTGCGAGATTTCGCGCTCGACGTCATAGACGACGCGCAGCGCCCGTTTCTTTTCGCTGAGGCGGGCGAAGGACTGGATGATCTTTTCATAAAACATCGTGCCGGAGGCGAGCAGGAACAGCGACAGCACGAAGATGATGGTCAGGCCTGTTCCCGCCGACAGGATGTTGCTGGCGGCCGCCGACAGGATGCCGGACTGCGCCACCGCCACCCTCTGAATGCCCGGCTCCTGCGAAGTCTGGGTCAGCTGTTCGATCTGATGCGAAATCTGCATGATCTTCTCGAGCGGGCGGCGCAATTGTGCCAGCCGTTCGGCAAGTTGCTGGCCTATCGAAGAGGTGTTGTTGATGAGGTCGATGATCGGTCCGCTGAGCAGGTAGCCTACGCTGGCAAAGATGCAGATCGACACCAGCACCAGAAGGGTCGCCGAAATCACTTCGGAGATGCCGTGCCTGCGCAGGAGCCTAACGATCGGCGTCAGCGTCAGCGCCAGCAGGAAAGCCAGAATGACCGGCATGAAGAAAGCGCGAGCGAAGTAGAGTGCATAGATGGCCATGAACAGGAAAATGCCGACGAGCAGCGAACGCATCAGATGCGTGTCGGCGCGGGCCGCAACGCGCGAATCCGATTCGTCGGCGACGGCGTGAGCCAAGGCAGCGGGTTCGGTTTTCATGCTCACCCTCGAGCCGGCGCCCTCGGCGATCGGCTATTGCCTGCATGAACGCAGAGTTATGGGCGCAGGTTCCATGAGCCGGCTTCCGGAATGAGGCCGCTCGCACCGGACTCCGGGTCAGGCGACCGGCGCTGCCGGTGCCGGCTCAGCCTTGGCTGTTTCCTTGCGTACGATTGGCGCCACCCTGGTGCCGTAGAGTTCGATCGCCTTCATGATCTTGGCATGCGGCATGGTGCCGATCGCCATCTGCAGCAGGAAGCGGTCGTTTTTGAAGATCTTGTGCTGGGCGACGATCTTCTCAGCCACTTGCTCGGGGCCGCCGACGAACAAGGCCCCGTTCGGGCCGCGCGACTGGTCGAAATGCGCTTGGGATGTCGGACCCCAGCCGCGCTCGCGGCCGATGCGGTTCATCACCTCCGCCTGCGGGCCGTAAAAATCGTCGGCCGCCTGCTCGGTCGTCTCGGCGATGAAGCCGTGCACGTTGATGCTGGTGGCGAGGCCCGCCAGATCACTACCGGCGCGCTTGGCGGCTTCGCGGTAGAGATCGAACAGCGGCGCGAAACGCGCCGGCTCGCCGCCAATGATGGCGAGCGCCAGCGGCAGGCCGAGCGCGCCAGCGCGGGCGGCAGACTGCGGCGTGCCGCCAATGGCGATCCAGACCGGCAGCCTGTCCTGGAAGGGCCGGGGATAAACGCCGCGATCGTTGATCGGCGCGCGCAGATTGCCCGACCAGGTGACCTTCACGCTGTCGCGGATGGCAAGCAGCAGATCGAGCTTTTCGGCGAACAGCTCGTCATAATCCTCGAGGTTGTAACCGAACAGCGGGAAGGATTCGATGAACGAGCCGCGCCCGGCCATGATCTCGGCGCGGCCGCCCGACAGAAGATCGAGCGTGGCGAATTGCTGGAAAACGCGCACCGGGTCGTCGGAGGACAGAACGGTGACCGCGCTGGTCAGCTTGATGCGCTTCGAACGCTCGGCCGCCGCGGCCAAGGCCACGACCGGTGCGGAGGCGGCATAGTCGGGCCGGTGATGCTCGCCGAGGCCGAAGACGTCGAGGCCGACCTGGTCGGCCAGTTCGACCTCCTCGATCAGGTTGCGCAGCCGCTCATGCGGGCCGATTGCGCCGGGGCCCGGCTGCGGGCTGACGTCGGCGAAGGTGTAGAGACCGAGTTCCATCTAATGTCATCCTGATGTTGGAATTTGCCGCTAGACGTAGCCATCCGCCAACCTCGCTGCCAGAGGGGCGACGGTGAACAGTGCATGTCGTTTTCGACTCTATCTCTTCGTCGCAATTCCCAAGGGAAAGCGCTGCGCGCTTTTCCCGGGAAAACCGCTTCACACTTCTCCTGGAATTGCTCCAAAGGCGTCTCCCGGCTGCAACAGCCGCCAATTTCATGGCTGCCATGCCGTTTTGGCGCTTGAACTCTCGGTTTTCGCGCGTATGTAAGCGTCGCGAATTGACTTCAGGGAAGTGGACTTGGCTATCTACAGGGAAAAAGACGTTTTCGAGCGGCGCAACGCCGCAAACGAGGCAAAGAAGGCGCTCCTTGAGCGCTTCAAGGCAAAGCCGGCGGCGGATGATCCCGCAGTGCTGGCGCGGCAGGCTGAACGCAAGGCTATCCTTGCGGCTCGCGAAATCCGCGAGGCCGAAAAGGCCCGGCTGAAGCAGGAGAAGCTGGCACGCGAAGCGGTCGAGAAGGCCGAGCGCGAGGCAGCAGCCGAAGCGGCACGTATCGCCGCCGAGGAAGCTGCACAGGCTGAGGCCAAGATTCGGGAATCCGAAGAGAACGAGCGCATCGCCCGTTTTCTGGCCGATGAAGCCGAGCGCAAGGCCAAGCGTGACGCGCGTTATGCGGCACGCAAGCAGCGCACCGGCAGGACGCCGCCGGGCTTCTCGGCCCGCTAGCCTCCAGGCTACGAAGCAATCGGCTTCGAGAATCAGGGTCGCCTCGCAGCGGCCCTGATTGTGTTTGTCCCATGCATGTCGCCCGAAAGCGGTTCCGGTTTTGGGAGGACGACATGCATAAAACAAGAAGCGCTATTGGTCAGGCGGCGAACTTCAATCCCATGATGCCGCAGACAATGAGCGCGATGCAGGCCAGCCTGATCGCGGTGGCCGGCTCGCCAAGCAGCCAGATGCCGAGCAATGCCGTACCGACGGTGCCGATGCCGGTCCACACCGCATAGGCGGTGCCGACCGGCAGCGCCTTCAGCGCCAGGCCGAGCAGAGTGAGGCTGACGACCATCGAGGCAACGGTCAGCACGGTCGGCACCAGCTTCGAGAAGCCATCTGTGTATTTGAGGCCGATTGCCCAGCCGATCTCGAACAGGCCGGCAAAAAAGAGAAGAATCCAAGACATCGATAACGCTCCACCAGAGCATCGGACCGAAAAGTGATTTTCGGAGTCCGACGATCAATCAAACAATGGCGGGTCGTCCCGTCCGGATTTTGGGGAAGCGCGAGGTCGTCCCCGCCACGCCAATATAGGAATTTCGAGCGCTCGATCAACAACGACCGGCAACAGCGCTGCCGGTCGCAATCCCATTTCGAAGCAAATCGGCCGGACTTACTTGTCCTTGAGCTTCATCGCCTTCACCGGCGGCGCCTTCAGGGCCGGAGCCGGGGCGGGCTTCTTGGCGTCCTTCTTCGGCTTGCGGGCTTCCTTGCCTGCCTTCATCGCACCTTTAGCCATGATTCGTTCCTCCTGATGTGGGAAGCGAAGTGAAACAAGAGAACCGCCGGACTGCAAGGGGTTAGCGACTGCTGCCGCCGTCAGCGGCTCGCTTTCAACCGGTTTCTAATTTGCTCGTAAACCATGGCGGTCCATGCCATGGTTGTCTTCGCACTGCAGCATCAACCCGTGCCTCCGCCCGGTGATCGTCAGGCAGGCCGTCAGGACGACAATGCGAATTCACATCGGCTGCGAGATGAGCTTCGACTTTCCGCAGGAAACGCCGCTCATCGCAATGCTGAATGTCCACTATTCGCGTGCCTCCGATCTCGAGCGGCCGGATTTCCTGATCTCCAACCCGCCGGTGCCGATCGAAAGCTATCGCGACAGTTTCGGCAACTGGTGCAACCGGTTCGTTGCGCCGCCCGGGCGTTTCACCTTCGGCACCGACGCGGTGATCCGCGATCCCGGCACTTTCGAGATGGGCGACCTGATGGCCTGGCAGCACGAGGTGCGCGATCTGCCGGCGGACACGCTGCTGTTTCTGCTGCCCAGCCGTTTTTGCGAAAGCGACCTTCTGGCTGATGAAGCGTGGCGGCTGTTCGGCAACACGCCGCTGGGCATTCCGCGCGTGCAGGCGGTCTGCGACTTCGTCCACAATCACATCGTCTTCAACTACGGCAATGCTCGGCCGACACGCACCGCCGCGGAAGCCTATCGCGAACAGAGCGGCGTGTGCCGCGACTATGCGCATCTCGCGGTCACCTTCTGCCGGGCACTCAACATCCCGACGCGCTATTGCACCGGCTACATCAGCGACATCGGTATGCCGAAACCATGGGCGAGCATGGATTTCTGCGCCTGGATGGAAGTCTATCTCGGCGGCCGCTGGCATGTCTTCGACCCGCGCAACAATGCACCGCGCATCGGCCGCATCCTGATCGCCTCCGGCCGCGACGCCGCCGACGTTCCGTTGACCCATATATTCGGGCCGGGAACGCTTGCCGGCTTCAAGGTGTGGACCAGCGAGATCATCGAGTAGTCGTTCTGCCTACCAGTCTCTAACGACAAACCTCTTTAACGACCGCCGTTTTTGAACGAGCAGCGGTTCACACGTTGTGGTGGCTGTGGAGCTTCTTCCATCTGACCATTAGACTGGGTGTGCATCGAATGGGGACAGCACCATGGCCGGGCACGGCGGCTCAAAAAAGGTGATCTACGCGGCGCTCGCCGGCAATTTCGCCATCGCGCTGACCAAGTTCGCCGCCGCCGCCTTTACCGGCAGTTCGGCGATGCTGTCGGAGGGCGTGCATTCGCTGGTCGATACCGGCAATGGCGGCCTGCTGCTCTACGGCATGCACCGTGCCGCCCGCCCGGCCGACCGGACGCATCCCCTCGGTCACGGCCGGGAACTCTACTTCTGGAGCTTCATCGTCGCGCTCCTCGTCTTCGCGCTGGGCGCCGGCGTGTCGTTCTACGAAGGCGTGATCCATATGATGGCGCCGGAGCCGGTCGCCAACGCCGAGGTGACCTACATCGTGCTCGGCCTTTCCTTCCTGTTCGAAGGCAGTTCGTGGTGGGTGGCGCTGAAAGAGTTCCGCCAGCAGAAGGGCAAGCAGGGCTGGCTGCGGGCGGTGCAGTCGAGCAAGGACCCGAGCGTCTACACCGTGCTGTTCGAGGACAGCGCAGCACTTCTCGGCCTGATCGTCGCGTTCGCCGGCATCCTGGCGGCGGAAGTTCTGGAGATGCCGGAACTCGACGGCGCCGCCTCCATCGGCATTGGGCTGATCCTGGGCGCGACGGCAATCTTCCTGGCCCGCGAAAGCAAGGGCCTGCTGATCGGCGAGCCGGCCTCGCTCGAGGTGCAGATGAAGGTGCTGGCGATCGCCCAGCAGGATCCGGCGGTGCAGCGGGCGAACGGCGTCCTGACCGTCCATATGGGGCCGGCAGAGATCGTCGCCGGCCTGAGCATCGAGTTCGAGGACCATTTGACGGCGCCCGAGATCGAAGCTTGCGTCGAGCGCCTGGAGGCGCAGCTGAAGAAGGAGATGCCGGAGATCACACGGCTGTTCGTCAAGCCGCAGACGTCAGGCACCTGGGAGCAGCGGCGCAGGCTGATCGAGAACGCATCCGATCCGGCTCTGGACTAGCGCTGCGCCATTGCCTCACGATCTTCCCCCGCTAGGATTAAAGGGACTTTGGAGGAGCGAAGATGAAAATCGACGGCGGCTGCCATTGTGGCGCCATCACCTACGAGGCGGAGGTCGACCCGGAGAACACCGGAATCTGCCACTGCACCGATTGCCAACAACTGACCGGAACGGCTTTTCGCGTGACCGTGGGCGCGCCGGAAGGCCACTACCGGATCACCAAGGGTGCGCCAAAGGTCTATATCAAGACAGGATCGAGCGGCGACAAGCGCGCGCAGGGCTTTTGCGGCGAGTGCGGCTCGCATCTCTACGCGACATCGGTTGGCGACGGGCCGAAGGTTTATGGCATCCGGGTCGGCACGGCGCGGCAACGTGAACAGCTGGTCCCGAGACGGCAAAGCTGGCACCGCTCGGCGCTGCCCTGGTTGCCGGAATTCCCAGGTATGACGACCAAGGAAGAGCAGTAGGGCGGATCCGGCGCTGCTGCTCAGTCGTCGCCTTCGACGACCCTCAGCCTGAGCTGCCCGGTTTTCGAATCGGCAACGCGCGCGCCAGTATCGACTTTCGCGGCGGGAGCCCGTGACGCTGCGTCCGCGGCGGCATCGCCGTCGGGCTGCGCGCCGAACTCCAGCGCTTCGATCTTCTGGCCGCGCTTGGTGACCTTCGACGTCGAAACCAGGATGTCGTCGATGTCCTTGGCCGACTGGCCGAAATGGACCTGCAGCTTGCGCACCCGCTCATCGACACGCGCGACATCCTCCATCAGCCGAATGACCTCGCCCTGGATCAGATGCGCCTGTTCGCGCATGCGGGCATCCTTGAGGATCGCCTGGATGACCTGGATCGACAGCATCAGCAGCGACGGCGAGACGATGACGATTCGGGCACGGTGCGCCTTATGGACGATCGCCTCGAAATTCTCGTGGATCTCGGCGAACACCGATTCCGACGGCACGAACATGAAGGCCGTGTCCTGCGTCTCGCCCTGGATCAGGTATTTTTCCGAGATATCGCGGACATGGATCTCGATGTCGCGGCGGAAGGCCTGCGAGGCGGCCTTCTGCAGGTCGGCGCCGTCGGCGGCGCGGATGGCATTCCAGGCCTCGAGCGGAAACTTGGCGTCGATGGCCAGCGACGGCGCGCCGTTCGGCATCTTCACCAGGCAGTCGGGACGGCTGCCGTTCGACAGCGTCGCCTGGAATTCATAGGCGCCATGCGGCAGGCCGTCGGCAACGATCGCCTCCATGCGCGACTGGCCGAAAGCACCGCGCGTCTGCTTGTTGGAGAGGATCGCCTGCAGCTGCACGACCTGGCCGGCGAGCGATTGGATGTTGCCCTGCGCGACATCGATGATAGCCAGCCGCTCCTGCAACTTGGCCAGGCTCTCATGCGTGGATTTCGTCTGCTCGGTCATGGTCTGGCCGAGCCGGCCGGTCATGGCGTCCAGGCGCTGGCCGATCGATTGCGTCAGCTCCGCCTGCCGTGCGCCGAACACTTCCGCAATGGCGCCCATGCGACCCTGCATTTCGGCCTGGCTTTGCAGAATTCCGGCCATCCGCGCCTCGGCATCGCGGGCATGATCGGCGGCTTCCGCAGCCGCCACGGCGCGCGCCTTCGCCGACCGCCACAGCGCAACGACCAGCGCCACGAACAGGGCCAGAAACAGCAAAGCGCCGAAGGCCAGCGCATGGCCGAGCGTGATGGTTGTGGCGCCAAGCCGGGCGACAGGCTCCGAAAGGATGGTGCTCAAATCATTCATGTGGACAGCATAGACGATTCGCCGCGATAGCACAGATCAAAACGTGAACGAGCCTCATGCCAACCGGTTGACGCTTTTCGCTGGAGGTCTTACGTGGAACGCCATGCCGATCAAGCCGCTCATCATCCTTCCCGACCCCATCCTGCGCCAGGTTTCCCAACCGGTGGAGCGTGTCGACGCGCCCCTGCGCAAATTAGCCGACGACATGCTGGCGACCATGTATGACGCACCGGGCATCGGTCTGGCGGCAATCCAGATCGGCGAGCCGCTGCGCTTGCTGGTGATCGATCTCGCCAAGGAAGACGAGACGCCGGCGCCGCATGTCTTCATCAATCCGGAAATCCTGGAGAGCGCCGATGCGCGCTCCGTCTACGAGGAAGGCTGCCTGTCGATCCCGGATTATTACGCCGAGGTCGAACGCCCGGCCGCCGTACGGGTCAAGTATCTCGACCGCGACGGCAAGCTGCAGGAGATGGAGGCCGAGGGCCTGATGGCCACCTGCCTGCAGCATGAGATCGACCACCTCAATGGCGTCCTGTTCATCGACCACATCTCGAAGCTGAAGCGCGACATGGTGGTGAAGAAATTCAAGAAGCTCGCCAAGGACAAAGCGCCGGGCAAGCTGGTGGGATAGGGCATGCTCTGTCGGAGCACGGCCCCTCCGATCAGCCTCGGCGGTTCAGCTTCACGAACCTTCGATTGAAAATACCGACTTGCTGTGATATCAGTGATATCACGTAGGAGGTGTCTATGGGTGACATGCTGATCCGTGGGATCAATCCGGAATTGAAACGGCGTCTCGAGGAAAGTGCGCGGCTGAACAGGCGCAGCCTTTCGGAGGAAGCGGTCGTCTTGATACAGAAGGGTTTTGCAACACAATTTGCTGGCGCCGAAAAAGTCGGCGATCGCCTCTATTCGCTCGTCGGCGATGATCGTTTCACAAGCGACGAGATTCAGGAAATAGCGAGGTCGCGAAGTGAGGCCGATCGTGGGCCGCCTGATTTCCGTTGACCGAAATGATTATACTGGACACCAACGTCATATCGGACGTGCTATCGCGGCAACGGAGCAAAAACGTTCTCAACTGGTTGAATGGCCAAGAGCCTGCGACCCTTTTCCTCTCCACCATTGTTTTTGCAGAGCTCTATTTCGGAGCCTACCTCGTTCAGGAGGCGATCCGGCGGGATGGTCTTCTCCAAAGCATTTCGAGGATCCGGGGCGAATTTTCGGGTCGGATCCTGGTTTTTGGGGATCTGCCCGCAGAACACTATGGCCGCATTGCCGCGGCAAGACGACTCGCTGGCAGACCTGTCGAAACCAAGGACGCGATGATAGCTGCGATCTGCCAGGTGCACGACGCCACGCTTGCCACCCGCAACGTTCGAGACTTCGACGGACTTGACCTGAAGCTGGTAAACCCGTTTGAAGCCTGAGCTGACTTCCCGGCGCAGGTAGAGAGAAGGTCTCGGAAGAAAAATGCCCCTTCGCGTCATCTTCATGGGCACGCCGGAGTTTTCGGTGCCGACTTTGCGCGCGATCGCCGAGGCTGGCCATGAGATATCAGTCGTCTATACCCAGCCGCCGCGCGCTGCCGGACGGCGCGGGCTGGAGCTGACACCGTCGCCGGTGCAGCGCGAGGCGGAGCGACTGGGCATCGAGGTGCGAGCGCCGGTTTCGCTCAAAGGCGAGGCCGAGCAGACCGCCTTCCGTGCCTTGCAGGCCGACGTCGCCGTGGTCGTCGCCTATGGCTTGCTGCTGCCGAAGGCGGTTCTGGAGGCGACCCGGCTCGGCTGCATCAACGGCCATGCCTCGCTTCTGCCGCGCTGGCGCGGTGCCGCGCCGATCCAGCGCGCCATCATGGCCGGCGACCTGGAAAGCGGCATGATGGTGATGCGCATGGAAGAGGGGCTGGACACCGGCCCGGTCGGGCTGATTGAAAAATGCGCCATCGAACCCGATATGACAGCCGGCGATTTGCATGATCGGTTGATGAGCGTCGGTGCTGCCTTGATGGTGGAAGCGCTGGCGCGGTTGGAAGGGAACACCCTGACATTCACCACACAAGCTGTGGAGGGGGTGACCTACGCCAAGAAAATCGATAAATCCGAGACTCGCGTGGACTGGACTCGCTCAGCAAGTGAGGTCCACAATCATATTCGCGGCCTGTCGCCCTTTCCCGGCGCCTGGTCGGAGATAGGAATTGGCGGCCGCCGGGAGCGGCTGAAACTGCTTCGCTCGACGCTGTCGCAAGGCCTGTCGCTTTGGGAAGAGTTGGGCGAGTCGGGAGGAATTCTCGATGACCGGCTGACGGTCGCCTGCGGGGCAGGCGCGATCAGGCTGGTCGAAGTTCAACGGGCGGGCGGAAAGCCCGCTGCCGCGTCGGAATTCCTGCGCGGGGCCAAGATCGAAAAAGGACTGAAATTCTCATGAGCATGATGTCGATACGCGCGGCAACGCCGCGGGATCGCGAGGCCATCCGCCTCGTCGAGGAACACGCTTTCGGCCAGCAGGCGGAGGCCGGTCTGGTCGACGCGCTGGTGACTGGCGGCAACGCTGTTGCCGAACTGGTGGCGGAAGAGGACGGCCAGGTGGTCGGCCACATCCTGTTTTCGCGGCTGTTCGTCCAGGATGGCGGCAAGACCTTCGCCGCCGTGGCGCTCGCGCCGCTGGCGGTGGAGCCTTCGTTCCATGGCAGCGGCATTGGCGGCGCGCTGATCCGCGAGGCGCATATCCGCCTCAGGGATGCCGGCGAAACGCTGGCCGTGGTGCTCGGCGACCCCACCTATTACGGGCGTTTCGGATATAGCCACACGCGTGCCGAGAACTTCGAGAGCGAATACCAGGGCGAAGCGCTGCAGGCGCTGGCTTGGGGCGACGCGCCTGACGCCGGCAGGCTGGTATACGCCTCCGCCTTCACCGCTCTCGCCGCCTAGGCGAGAGCGTATAGCCGCCCGGCATGCCGCGTTTTCGCCTCGACATCGAATATGATGGCAGCCTGTTTGCCGGCTGGCAGCACCAGGCGGATCAGCCTTCGGTGCAACAGGCGATCGAGCGGGCGATTGAAAAATTCTGCGGCGAAGCGATCAGGCTGCGCGCCGCCGGCCGCACCGATGCCGGCGTCCATGCGACCGCGCAGGTGGCGCATGTCGATCTCGTCAAGGCGTGGCCGGGCGACAAGGTGCGCGATGCGGTCAACGCCCATCTGCAGGCGGCCGGGGCGCGCATCGCCATCTTGAAAGCGACGGTCGTTTCCGACAGCTTCGACGCCCGCTTCTCGGCCATCGGCCGCCACTATCTCTACCGCGTCCTGAACCGCCGTGCCCCGGCCGCGCTCGACAAGGGCAAAGTGTGGTGGGTGCCGAAGCGGCTCGACGCCGGCGCCATGCACGAAGCGGCGAAAGTCCTGCTCGGACGGCATGACTTCACCACCTTCCGCTCGACCCAGTGCCAGGCCAACAGCCCGATCAGGACGCTGGAACGGCTCGATGTGAGCCGACAGGGCGACATAGTCGAGGTCAGGGCTTCGGCGCGCTCGTTCCTGCACAATCAGGTGCGTTCGATGGTCGGCTCACTGAAGCGCGTCGGCGATGGCGGCTGGACCGCGGCCGACCTGAAAACGGCGCTCGAGGCGCATGACCGCGCCGCCTGCGGCCAGGTGGCGCCGCCCGACGGGCTGTTTCTCACCGGTGTCGATTATCCAGTCGAGACGAGCCCGGACAGGCTCTGAACTCCGACATCGTCCGGCACGGTGATGCCGAGCAGCGTCTGCAGGCCGAACAGCACCAGCAGCGAGGCGATGAACATGCCGACGAAAACGGCGGTGCCGACCGAGGCGCCCCTGCCGATCGTGGCGTTGGTCATGCGCCAGGTCAGCACCATCGACAGGGCAAACAGGAACAGCGACACAAGGCTCGCAGCCTGGCTTGCGGACGACAGGAAAAGCCGGATCAGCGCCGAGGGCAGCATCAGCCAGGCGGTGATGGCCGAAGCCCAGTTGCTGGCGACGACGTAGTGGACGAAGCGGCCGCCGATGCCGGCGCGCGGCGCGATCAAAGCGAGCGCAACCAGCGGCAGCACCCAGGAGCCGATGTCGACCGTCGCCAGGCGCACCAGCATGCTGAAGCGCCCCGCGAAGGCGTCGGGATCGCCGATTTCGTTGGCGATGCCGACCCAGCCGACGATCAGCGCCGGTGCTGCAACGACAATGGCGAAGAAGGAATTCCAGAAGCCGTCGGCCGACAGGTCGAGCAGGCGCAGGCCGTCGGCCTTGCCGAGCATCAGTCGCCAGGCGCCCGTCAGCGAAGCTTGGGTTTCGTCCGCCGAAAGCATGCTGTTCAGCCCTGTCCGAACCAGTCTTCTATGAAGCGCTGGTAGATTTGCGTCAGCGTCTCGAGGTCGGCAATGGCGACGCGCTCGTCGACCATATGCATAGTCTTGCCGACCAGCCCGAACTCGACCACCGGACAATAGTCCTTGATGAAACGCGCGTCGGACGTTCCACCGGAGGTCGACAGCGTCGGCTCCTTGCCGACCGCCGACTTGATCGAGCCGCGCAGCGTTTCGATAAGCCTGTCGTCGCGCGTCAGGAAGACATGGCTCGGCCGGTCGCGCCAGACGAGCTCGTAGTCGACCGGCGTCTTCTTGCCCTGCCGGTACTTCTTGCGCCTGGCCGCCTGGTCGAGCCGGTTGTGGATCTCGGCCTGCAGGGTCTCGTCCGTCCAGGTGTCGTTGAAGCGGATGTTGAAGGTCGCGGTCGCTTTGGCCGCAATGACATTGGTGGCGGGGTTGCCGACGTCGATGGAGGTGATCTCCAGATTGGTCGGCTGGAAATCCCTGGTTCCCTTGTCGAAAACCGGATGCAGCAAGGCGTCGACCAGGCTCATCAGCCCGCGCACCGGATTGTCGGCAAGCAGGGGATAGGCGACATGGCCCTGGCGGCCATTGACGGTGACGGCGCCGGACATCGAGCCGCGGCGGCCGATCTTGATCATGTCGCCGAGAGCGTCCGGATTGGTCGGCTCGCCGACGACAGAGGCATCCCATTTCTCGCCCCGCGAAGCCGCCCATTCGAGCAGCTTCACCGTGCCGTTGATCGCGGGGCCTTCCTCGTCGCCGGTGATCAGCAGCGAGACCGACCCTTTCGGACCGCCATTGGCCTCGACATGGCGCGCCACGGCGGCGATGAAACAGGCAATGCCGCCCTTCATGTCGACGGCGCCGCGGCCATACATCTCGCCATTGGCGATCTCGGCGGCGAAAGGCGGATGCGTCCAGGCGGCTTCGTCGCCGACAGGCACCACGTCGGTGTGGCCGGCGAACATCAGATGAGGGCCGTTGCCGGAACGCCTTGCATAGAGGTTTTCGATATCGGGCGTGCCGTCTTCGGAAAACACCGGCCGATCGACCAGGAAACCGAGCGGTTTGAGCATCGTCTCCAGCGCGGTCAGCGCACCGCCCTCAGCGGGCGTCACCGAAGCGCAACGGATAAGGGCGGCGAGGTTTTCGGCGGGATCGGTCGGCAGCGTCATGGCAAAAGCGATAGTCGAAAGCGCAGGGCCTGTCACGGCCAGACATAGGGGCCAGCCTCATGGCTGGCGATACCGCCGATATTATGGTTTTCATGTCGTATAGTTGCGGCCCGGCGCGGGCGACAGGATGGCAGAAAAGGACAAACGGATCGTCATAGCCGGTGCCGGCAGCATCGGCTGCTATGCCGGCGGCTGCCTGGCGCTGGCCGGCCGAGAGGTCATTCTGCTGGCGCGGCCGCGCATCGAGGCAGCGTTGCGTCAGGACGGATTGCGGGTCAGCGACCTCCAGGGCCGCGATCGCTCGATCAAGCCCGAGGCGTTTGTCGTCACCGCCGATCCGGCCGTCGCCCTGCCGCCGGCGGACGTGATCCTGGTCACGGTCAAGAGCGGCGCCACGCAGGATATGGCGGACCTCATCAAGGCCCATGCCCGCCCCGATGCCGTGGTGATCAGCCTGCAGAACGGTGTCGGCAATGCCGACAGGCTGCGCGCTGAACTTGCCGGACGTACGGTGCTGGCCGGCATGGTGCCGTTCAATGTGGTGCAGTCGCCGGACAGCGAACTGCCGCTGCGCGTTCACCGCGCCAGCGACGGCACGGTAATGGTCGAGGATGGCGCCGCCGGCTTGGCCGACCTGCTTGGAGTCGAAGGGTTTGCGGTCGAAACCCATGGCGACATGAAGGCTGTGCTGTGGGGCAAGCTGCTGATGAATTTGAACAACGCACTGGTGGCGCTTTCCGGCCTGCCGCTGGCAACCGAACTGGCCGATCGACGCTGGCGGCTGATCCTGGCCAGCCAGATCGACGAGGCACTAAGAGCGATGAGAGCGTCCGGCATCGAGCCGGCGCGGATCGCCGGCCTGCGGCCGGCGCTGCTGCCGAAGGTGCTCAGGCTGCCTGACTGGCTGTTCAAGCTTCTGGCGCGGCGCATGCTGGCGATCGACGCGCAGGCGCGCTCGTCGATGTGGGACGATCTTCAGCGCGGCCGGCCGACGGAGATCGACGACTTGCAAGGCGCCATCTTGCAGCTGGCGGGGAAGGTCGGCACGCCCGTGCCGACGGTTCAGCGGATCACCGCCTTGGTGCGCGCGGCGGAAGCGGAGCGGCTTGGCTCGCCGGGCCTGCCGCCGGAGCAGGTTGTTGCACCGGCCGGCCGTCGATCAACGTGATCTTCTGCCAGATTTTCCGCGACAGGTTTGACGCCAGGTTCTCGATGTCGTTGACGCCGTCGATGACCACGTCGTCATTGACCGACTGTGCGAACAATGCGGCGATCTTGCCCGTGATCGACAGCATTTCGGAGCAATAATCGAGGTAACGGGCCAGGTCGGCGGCATTGGTGATGCGGGCGGGCGAATGCGACGTCGGCTTGAAATCGGCCGACAGTACCGCCGGATCCTTAGTGAGCTGATGCATGTCGATGACGTGGATCAGCGAGCGCAGGCCATGCAGTTGGCGAAACACCTGCTTGCGCTTGATGCGCTCCTCGGAGCGGATCAAGGCGAGAAATCCGACAATGGCGAGGATGAACATGTTGAGCGAAGCTTCGATGCCTTGCACCGACTGGACGGCATCACCGGGTTTGGAAATGCGGTCGAATGGCAGGACGGTGCCGACGAAGATGAACATCAATGCGCCGGCAACGACAGCGGCGACGATGAGGCCGCGCAGCCACCAGATCGGCGCTTCCAGGGCCTTGGCGCCCTGTGCCAGATCGCGCGACAGCGAGACCAGTTCGGCGGCAACGCCGCGCAGGCCGGCCTTGGGGAAACGCTCCGCAACACGCGTCTCCAGCCGTTCCGCGGTCTCGATGATCAGCTTCGGATCAAGCGTGCGGTAGCGCATGTCCGATCGGCCCTCACGATTGTTCCGGCTCGTTGGTGCGCCGGCCATAGCGGTTGGGTCCAGGCTGCCCCGGAAACAGGCACAACACAAGGAAGGCGACGATCGAGACCACCGGCACGAACAGGATCAGCGCGGCAATGCCCGGCTTGTCCAAATCGTGCAGCCGCTTCACCGCCAGGGCGATGTTCGACCACAGCGAGGCGATGAAGGCGACGAAGAAGATGAACGACCACATGTTGCTCTCGGCCGAACCTTCCGGCACCAGCGTGAAGCGGTAAAGCGGAAAGGCCTGGATGATGGCGACGAGCAACCCGCCAAGAAAATAGGCCGCGCGACTGACGCGGCCCGATGTCTTGAAGAAAAGCCAGGTGAGAACTGATCTGTCAGGCAAGCGGGTCCGGTCCATATTGATTGGCGCCCCTGGCGCCTTCGAGAATGCCGCATTCCACCAGAAACCAGATCGGGCCGATGAAAGGTACCAGCATGATCAGGCTCCACCAGCCCGACTTGCCGCGATCATGCCAGCGCTTGGCGTAGACTGCGAGTGCGAAATAGATCGAGGCCAGAGCGACGAGAATGCCGATGATGCCGATCTGGGCGCCGCTGGCTGTGGTCATGCGTGTGCCAAGGATCGCATCGAGAATAAAGGCAACGATGCCAATGACGATGAAAACCCCAATCGCGGCCCAGAACTTGCCACGATTGATCCGACCATCAAAACTTGTGAGCAGATACTTCCAGTCCATGTCACCCCTCCATATTGAACCAGCGCGACCGATTGTCGCGCCGGCGGAAGGTGCGCTCGCTTTGCGCAAAGATCAATCGCGGAGCAATTCGTTGATAGAGGTCTTGGAGCGGGTCCTGGCGTCGACACGCTTGACGATGACGGCGCAGTAGAGGCTCGGACCCGGCTCGCCGTTCGGAAAGGGCTTGCCCGGCATCGTTCCGGCGACGACGACGGAATTCGGCGGCACTTCGCCATAGAAAATCTCGCCGGTGGCGCGGTCGACGATCTTGGTCGACTGGCCGATGAAGACGCCCATGCCGAGCACCGAGCCTTCGCGCACGATGCAGCCTTCGACCACTTCCGAACGCGCGCCGATAAAACAATTGTCCTCGATGATGGTCGGGCCGGCCTGCATCGGCTCCAGCACGCCGCCGATGCCGACGCCGCCGGAAAGGTGCACGTTCTTGCCGATCTGGGCACAGGAGCCTACCCCGACCCAAGTGTCGATCATGGTGCCTGTATCGACATAGGCGCCGACATTGACGAAAGACGGCATCAGCACGGCGCCCGGCGCGATATAGGCCGAGCGACGCACGATCGACCCCGGCACGGCCCGAAAGCCCGACTTTTCGAAATCGACAGCGCCCCAGCCATCGAACTTCGACGGCACCTTGTCCCACCACATCGCTTCGCCGGGACCACCCTTGATGGTCTCCATCGGATTGAGCCGGAAGGACAACAGCACGGCCTTCTTCAGCCACTGGTTGACATGCCACTTGCCGTCGGCCTGCCGCTCGGCGACGCGGGCGGCGCCGCGGTCGAGCAGATCGAGCGCCGACTGGATGGCATCGCGTGTTTCGCCGCGCGTTGCCGTCGAAATCGCGTCGCGTTCCTCGAAGGCCTTCTCGATGGTCTTTTCGAGGCTCGCCAGATCGGGCTTCGACATGAATTCGCTCCATTACCAAGCTGTTAAGGGGCAACGCCTTAACCTGTTTTGAAAGTCGCGCGGACCCCCATGCATGCTTCGCCTGCCTGGGTCTTTGCATGTAGCAGGTTCTTGTCACAAAACCGCGGGACACTTTTGCGGAACCTGCTTATGTGAAGCCTTGGTGAGGGTCAATCGCGGCTGCGTCATGGGGCGGCGCAAGTTAAGAATTTGGACGGGTAGAGCATATGACACCTATGGAAAAGGCGGGCTGGACGCCACTGCCGCATTCGGACGAGGATCTGGAGCGGTCGAAGAGTGTGCCGGATACGCCGCAGACGCGTGCCGAAACCTACCGGCTCGCCTGGAACGATCCCGACTTCATGACGCGGCGCGAGTTGCGCGCGGTCAGGCTGCAGCTTGAACTCCTGAAACCGGAAATGATCCTGGCCGAACGCGGCATCCGTTCGACGGTGATCCTGTTCGGTGGCGCGCGCCTGCCGGAACCCGGCGGCGAGGCCTGGGCGGCCAAGAACGAGACGCAGAAGAAGAACCTCGAGGAAAACAGCAAATACTATGAGGAGGCGCGGAAATTCGCCCGCCTCTGCTCGCAACAGTCGGCTACCTCCTATTACCGCGAATATGTCGTGGTGACCGGTGGCGGGCCCGGCGTGATGGAAGCGGGAAACCGCGGCGCCGACGATGTCGGCGCGCCGTCGATCGGCCTCAACATCGTCCTGCCGCACGAGCAGGCGCCGAACATCTATGTGACGCCGGAGCTCTGCTTCAACTTCCATTATTTCGCTATCCGCAAGATGCATTTCGTCATGCGCGCCAAGGCGGTCGCGGTGTTTCCGGGCGGCTTCGGCACGATGGACGAATTCTTCGAGACGCTGACCCTGATCCAGACAGGGCGCATGGAGCGCGTGCCGGTGATCCTGTTCGGCAAATCCTTCTGGAAGCGGGCGATCGATCTCGATTTCCTCGCCGAGCAGGGCACGATCAGCCCCGGTGACCAGGACATCATCGACTTCGTCGACACCGCCGATGAAGCCTGGGGGATCATCAGCCGATTCTACAAGTTAGGGGAGTAGGGGAGTGGGGAATTGAAGAACTGACGAATTGAAGAACTGGGGAACTGGGGGAATTGATCCGTAGAGACCGTCCTTTATTCTTCAATTCTTCAATTCTTCAATTCTTCAATTCCCCTCTTCTTCCCCCTCCACAATCGCCGTCAGAAACCCCGCCAGATCGTCGGTGACGAAATCGACGTCGTCCTCGTTGGTCGGGTCGCGCTCCCAGATCTCGGCAAAGGTCGGCTCGAAATTGCGCGGCACGATAAGCACCGTGGTCATGCCGAGCGACTTCGGCACCGACAGGTTACGGGCAAGGTCTTCGAACATCACCGCATTGTGGCCGGTGACGGCGTGGAGTTCGGCAAACTTCTCGTAGGTCTGGCGCGCCGGCTTGGGATTGAGCCCGGCGGCGACGATGTCGAAGATGTCGTCGAAATGGTCGAGGATGCCGAGTTGGCGCGCGGTGCGCTCGGCGTGCCTGCGGTCGCCATTGGTGAAGATGAACTTGCGGCCCGGAAGCTGGCGGATGGCGGTGCCGAGAACGGGATCGGGCACCAGCCATGAATAGTCGATGTCGTGGACCTTCTCGAGGAAATCGTCGGGGTCGATGCCATGACGTGTCATCAGGCCGTTCAGCGTCGTGCCATATTCGCGGTAGAGTTCCTTCTGCAACTTGCGCGCATCGTCGCGCGGCAATGCCAGCAGCTCGCCGACATAGGCGGTCATCTTGACGTCGATCTGCGAGAACAGATTCGAATGATGCGGATAGAGCGTGTTGTCGAGATCGAAGACCCAGTCGGTGACATGGGCGAAGCGGGCGGGGTCAGGGAGCGTGGTCATAGGCTCCTTATGGCATGAAACGCGCATTCCGAAAGCGACTTTATCCACAACTTCTGCTCGTTGAGGTTGCGTAAATCGCCTCACGATTCAAATTTTAGGCATCTGGGAAAGGTGGCCTTCAGGGCTTGCTGGCAGAGAGGCAGTCTTGTGGGAGCAAGCGATGAACAGCATAATTCTGAGATCCGCCGCCGTTGCTTTCGCCTCAGTCGCGGCCTCTCTCCTGCTGACCCTGATCATCGTTCCGGCCATGGGATTTCCGGTCAATCGTACGATCTGGCTGACCTCCACCCTCTGTCCGCTGGTGCTGGCGTGGGCCGCCAGCGCAAGCACTTTCTGGCAAAGCGACAGGCTGAAAAACGCGCATCGCGATCTCGCCCGCGCTCATGCCCAGCTCGCCGCCGCGCATCGCCGACTGGCGGAAAAGGCGAGCCGCGACGACATGACCGGCATGCTCAACCGGGAAAGTTTCTTTGCCGCGCTTGACGGTTCGCGCCGCAAGTCCGATCGCGGCGCGCTGCTGATCATCGACGCCGACCACTTCAAGACCATCAATGACAATTTTGGCCACCTGACCGGCGATGATGCGCTGCTTTTGATCGCCAGCGCGATCCAGCGCGGCGTGCGCAGCGGCGATGTGCTCGGCCGCATCGGCGGCGAAGAGTTCGGCGCCTTCCTGACCGGCGCCACCGAGCAGGAGGCCAAGCGCGTCGCCGAGCGCATTCGCCGCGAAGTCGAGCTGATCCGCTTCCGGCCCGTCGACGAGCGGACCATCCCGCTCACGGTCAGCATCGGCGGCACCGTCTGCGGCGAGGAAGCCAGTGTGTCGGAGCTGATGCGCGCCGCCGACCGACGCCTCTACCAGGCCAAGCACCAGGGCCGAAACCTGACGATCCTCGATACGGATATCTCCGCGGCGGCGTGATCCGATCCGACACAACCAGCTCGTTAAGGAAATTCTAACTCTGTTTGCACTCGGTTGTGCCGTTTAGCCAGGCTTTCACTGCTTTGCGGCCAGACTTGGCACGATACTGGCTTCCACGGTGATGCATGTGTCGTTCCGGGAATTGCCGTTCTGGGAACGCCCATGCGGTACCGAAGCCCAGCCGAGAGACCAGCCATGAGTTTCATCATCAAGAAAATGTCACGCCGCGCGCTCGTGCAGGCGTTGATCGCATTGCCTGCCCTGTCTTTGTTCCGCAAGTTGCCTGATGCCGATGCAGCCGATCCAGAGCCCGACCCGAACGAGATCGTCGAGGTCAATGGCTGGATCCTGAGGCGGAGCGACCTGGCATGATCTTCGACAGCTACGAGGCGTATCGCGCCGCGAACTTCACCCCAAAAGTCTGCATCCTCGGCTCCGGCCCGGCCGGTACCACCATTGCCCGCAAGCTTGGCGCGGCCGGCATTCCGGTGGTGGTGATGGAGGCCGGTCCGCGCGAATTCAGCGACGAGTCGCAGGACTTTTGCCGGGGCAGCACGGTCGGCGATTTCTATTTCGATCTCGACATAACCCGGCTGCGGTTCATGGGTGGCAGTTCCAACCACTGGGCAGGCTGGTGCCGCGTGCTCGATAAGCAGGATTTCGAGCCGAAAGCCTGGGTACCCGATACGGGCTGGCCGATCCGCCGCACCGACATCGAACCCTATCTGCCGGAAGTGCGCGACATTCTCGACCTTCCGGCCCTCCGGCCCGATATGCCGATCTCGGACGACATTCGCTGGGTGCAGCTGATCAAGAGCCCGGCCGTGCGCTTCGCCGAGAAGTTCGGCGATGAACTCGACAAAGCCACGAACATCGCGGTGGTGCTCAACACTTGTGCCACCGAACTTGCCGGCGACGGCAAACGCGTGACTGGCGCCAGACTGTGGTCGAACGGGCAGGATGCCGGCTCATTCAGTGCCGACTATTTCATCGTCTGCACCGGTGGGCTGGAGAATTCGCGGCTGCTTCTGTGGTCGAACCAGCGCTCGAACGGCGGCGTCGTGCCGAATGCGACGGCGCTTGGCCGCTACTGGATGGAGCATCCGACCTTCGAGGGCGGCAATGCCATCCTGACCGACTACAACGCGTTCGAGGTCGATGCCGTCAACGAGGCCTTCTTCTCGCCGACACTTGCCGCCATGGAGCGGCTGCAGATCATGAATTTTGGCATCCGGCTGATCGAGACGCCGTATCCCGGCGTCAAGAGCCTTATCGCCGACCTCGCCTGCACGGCGCCCGACATGGCCGAGTGGATGTCCTCCAAGCTCAGCCAGAGGCTGCGTTGCGCCGCCCAGCTCTACGTCGCCTGGGAACAGGCGCCGCTGGCATCCAACCAGATCGAGTTGTCGAAGACCGATGTCGACCACGCCGGCGTGCCGCGCATCGAGCTACACTGGAAGAAATCGGAAATGGAGCGCCGCACACTGCTCGAAGGGCTCAGATTGTTCGGCAAGACACTGATCGAGAAGAATCTCGGCCGCGTGCGCATTGCCGATTGGATCAGCAACGGCCAGGACTATCCCACCAACGACGAGACGGCGGGCCATCATCACATGGGCGGCACGCGCATGGGCACCGACGTCACCAAAAGTGTTGTCGACGCCAACTGCAAGATGCACGGCATGGACAATCTCTATGTCGGCGGCTCCTCGGTGTTCTGCACGTCAGGTCAATGCAACCCGACGACGACAATCACCGCGCTGGCCTGCCGGCTCGGCGACCATCTGAGCAAGGTGGTCACCGCCTGACGGCTGCAGGGCAACGTGCTGCCTAGAGCATCGCCGGGTCAAGCGCCGGCTGGTCCTTGCGCCGGGCGACGATCGCCTCGAAATCGGCGGTCTGGAAGGCATCGCGCAAGGCGTCGAAGGACGGCAGCACGAAATAGGCGCGCTGGAACTTGTCGATCTCGTAGCCGGTGCGCATCACCGTTTCCAGGTCGAAGGGCACGTGGTGGGCGTCCTTGCCTTCGACCGCGAACTGCAGCTCGGTAAACGACGACATCAGGCCGGCGCCAAAGGCCTTTAGCGGCTGGCCGGCCTCCTGCATCAGGCCATATTCGGCCGTGTACCAGTAGAGCCGGGAAATCATCTCGTCGCCACCCAGCGCGATGATGTCGCCGGCCTTCTCGCCATACATCTGCATGAAATCGGCGAACACCGGTTGCGACAGCGCCGGCACGTGGCCGAAGAAATCATGGAACATGTCGGGCTCGACAATGTAGTCGAGCTCCTGCCTGGTCCGCAGCCAGTTGGTGACCGGGAAGCGGCGATCGGCGAGATGATCGAAAAACGGGGCCGCGGGAATGAGCCCCGGCACCGCGACGATCTGCCAACCGGTCAGTTTGCGCAGCTTGGCGCTGACCTCGTCGAAATCGGGAATACGGTCGAGCAGGCCGAGTTTTTCGACGCCGTCGAGATAGGAATGGTGGGCGAGCTTGCGCGTCAACTTGGTCTGGCGGTCGCACAGCGTGCGCCACACCGCCTGCTCTTCTTCGCTGTAATCGTAACCCTGCGACACGGTGAAATCGGCACGGCAGACCGAATAGTCACCGCGCAATCCTTGCGCCGCGCAGTCGCGGGCGTATTCGGCAACGCTCATCGTCGTCATGGTTTTCTCCTCGCAAATCATGAATGGCAGACGTGCCGAAAGGCTACCCGGATTTGCCGAGGGAAATCGGTTTTGATGATGGCTCGAACGGAATATTCGAGATAATATCCACTCACAAAACCCTCTCTCGGAGTGAAAATGCCTCAGTTCGACGATTTCGAGATCAAGATGCTCGATGTCCTGCAGCGCGACGGGCGCAAGCCGGTTTCCGAACTGGCGCAAGAGATCGGCCTGTCGACGACGCCGTGCGCGCGGCGTTTCGAGGCGCTGCAGGATGCCGGCATCATCAAGGGTTTTGCCGCGGTGATCAGCCGCCGCGCGGTCGGGCTGATGTCGAGGTGTTCATCCAGGTGCGCCTGGTGAGCCACAGCGACGGCTCGCCCGAAAGCTTCATCGCCGCCGTGCAGCGCATGGACGAGGTGTCGTCGTGCTGGACGATGACCGGCGACCATGACTTTCTGCTGCATGTCATGGTGCCGTCGGTCGACGAGCTCAACGCTTTCGTCATGCACCGGCTGATGCGGCTCGACGGCGTGCGCGACGTCCACACGCAGTTGGTGCTGCAGAACATCAAGGGGCCGGGCCATGTGCCGCTCGGGCATCTCCGGAAGTGAGAATGCCTCCTTTCCTCACCCCTTAAGCAAAAGCTGCACGCAAACTGCTGAAACGGGCCAAGCGCGTGTCCACATCGCCGGCCAGCTTGCGCGGACCAAATGCCCAAGAGGTCCGCCATGAAAATCGTCCTGATCAATCCGCCGCACACCGCCATCGGCAGCCGCGTGCCCGACGATCATTTGCCGCCGCTCGGCCTGCTGGCGATCGGCGGGTCGCTGATCGATGCCGGGCACGAAGTACGGCTCGTCGACGCCGAGTTCGGGCCGATGCCGCTCGATGACGTCGTGCGCAACGCACTGGAGGACCACCCCGACTTCGTCCTGATCGGCCATTCCGGCTCGACCTCGGCGCATCCGACCGCCTTGCTGATCGCTGAGCAGATCAAGCAGCGGGAGCCGGCGACCATCATCATCTATGGCGGCGTTTTCCCCACCTATCATTGGCGCGACATCCTGTCCGCAACGGATACATTCGACTTCATCGTGCGCGGCGAGGGCGAAGCGACCGTCGTGGCGCTGGTCGAGGCGCTGGAAATGCGCCAGCCACCGGCGAGCGTGGCCGGCATCGCCTATCGCGACGATCTGCGCCGTCCCTTTGCCACGCAGCCGGCCATGACCATCGCAGAACTCGATGCCTACCGCGTCGGCTGGGAACTGATCGATCACGGGCGCTACAGTTATTGGGGCGGCAAGCGTGCCGTGGTCATGCAGTTTTCGCGCGGCTGTCCGCATCTGTGCAACTATTGCGGCCAGCGCGGCTTCTGGACCCGCTGGCGGCATCGCGATCCCGTAAAGTTCGCCAAGGAGATCGCCTGGCTGCACCGCGAGCACGGCGTCGAACTGATCAATCTCGCCGACGAGAATCCGACGGTCTCGAAGAAGGCCTGGCGCGTCTTCCTCGACGCCCTTATCGCCGAGAACGTGCCGGTGCTGATCGTCGGTTCGACCCGTGCCGACGACATCGTGCGCGATGCCGACATCCTGCATCTCTACCGCAAGGCCGGTGTCATCCGCTGGCTGCTCGGCATGGAAAACACCGACGAGCAGACGCTTCAATTGATCCGCAAGGGCGGCAGCACCTCATCCGATCGCGAGGCGATAAGGCTGCTGCGCCTCAACGGCATCCTGTCGATGGCGACCTGGGTGGCCGGCTTCGAGGATGAGGGGTTTCGCGACCTATGGCGCGGCTTTCGTCAGCTTATCGCCTATGACCCGGACCAGATCCAGGCGCTTTATGTGACGCCGCATCGCTGGACGCCGTTCTTCCGCATCGCGCGGGACCGCAAGGTGATTCAGCAGGACGCGCGCCTGTGGGACTACAAGCACCAGGTGCTGCAGATGACGCGGCTGAAACCTTGGATGCTGTTCTTCAGCGTCAAGCTGATCGAGCTGGCGGTGCAGTCGCGGCCGAAGGCGCTGGCGCGCATCCTGTTCCATAGGGATCCCGAGCAGCGCCATTCGATGCGCTGGTATACGCAGATGGGCCGCCGCGTCTGGTTCCGCGAGGTGTGGGGCTTTCTAGTCCACGACATCAGAGTGAAAGACGGCCCCACACTTGCCGAGTTCTGGGGCGCGCCGCAGGACGCTGAGGAGGAATCGATGTCCGTTCGACGCCCGGCCAGAAAGCCTGCCATTCCCATCATCGGCAATATTGAAGATTCCGAGGCGAAAAAGTTAGCCGGCTGACGAGCCCCTCAGGGCACGATCAGCGTGCCGGCACCATGCTCGGTGAACAGTTCCAGCAGCACCGCATGCGGCGTCTTGCCGTTGAGGATGACGACGCCTTCGACGCCGCGTTCGATCGCTTCGATGCAGGTCTCGACCTTGGGGATCATGCCGCCCGAGACCGTGCCGTCCTTGATCAGCGCCTTGGCCTCGGCCACGGTCAGTTCGTCGATCAGCTTCTTGTTCTTGTCGAGCACACCCGGCACGTCGGTGAGGAACAGCAGGCGCGTCGCCTGGCAGGCGCCGGCAATGGCGCCGGCAAAGGTGTCGGCATTGATGTTGTAGGTGTGGCCGTCGCGGCCTGGCGCCACCGGCGCCAGCACCGGGATCATCTCGGAGCGTGCCAGAAGATCGAGCAAGGTGCGGTCGACCTCGACCGGCTCGCCGACGAAGCCGAGATCGAGCACGCGCTCGATGTTGGAGTCCGGGTCGATCATGGTCTTGCGGGCCTTTTCGGCGAACACCATGTTGCCGTCCTTGCCGCACAGGCCGATCGCCCATTCGCCCTCGGCGTTGATCAGCGCGACGATCTCCTTGTTGATCGAACCGGCCAGCACCATTTCGACGATCTCGACCGTCTTCTGGTCGGTGACGCGCAGGCCGCCCTCGAACTTCGATTCGATGCCCATCTTGGCCAGCATGGCGCCGATCTGCGGGCCGCCGCCGTGGACGACGATCGGGTTGACGCCGGACTGCTTGAGCAGCGCGATGTCGCGCGCGAAGGCCTTGCCGAGCTCGATGTCGCCCATGGCATGGCCGCCATATTTCACCACGACCGTCTTGTGCTCGTAGCGCTGCATGTAGGGCAGCGCCCGCGACAACAGGGCTGCCTGCATTTCGGCGGTGGCGGTTACTTCCGTCATCGGCTTGGCTCCCGGCTTTTTATTTTAAGCATGTCGCTGTCCCAAACCGCTGGACACTTCTGGGCGACATGCATCAGGTAAGGACGGCGGCGTCTTAGCGGGAATTGGCGTCGCCCGCAAATGGCTTTGCTGTCATATTCGAGCGCTTCACGACCTCGTCATTGTGTCGGCACCATCAGCGGCGCCCTGCGGTCCAGCCAACCCGAGATCTTCTCCATCTGCGCGGCGAGCGACAAAAGCGTCTCCTCGTCGCCCGGACGGCCGGCCGCCTGGACGCCGAGCGGCAGGCCGGCGTCAGTGACATGGACCGGCAGCGCGATCGACGGCTGGCCGCTGACATTCTGGATCGCCGGCCAATGGGTGAACCAGAGGCTCTTGTCCATCAGCTGGCCGAAGAACGGCTTCAGCTTCAGCAAGGGCGTCAGATGAAGCTTGTCGAGCAGGTTCTCGATGAGTTCGTCGGCGCCTTTCGGATCCATGGCGCCGCAGGCGAGCGGCGGGTGGGCAATGACCGGCATCAGCACGGCGTCATACCGCGCAGTCTCCGAAATCAGCCGTCGCGAGGCGGCATGCAGCCGCTGCAGGTCGGCATAGGTCTCGCCCGCCGACACCAGTTCGCCGAAGCGGGCGAGCACGCGCGTCGCCCGCTCGATGTCACCGGTAACGGAGCGCCCGACACGCAGCGCTTCGGCGCGCATCGTGCCGGCAACGGCGGAGGCAACCGTCCTGCAGAAATCGGCGAAGAAATCGCGGCCGATAAAGGGCAGGTCGATCTCTTCGACCGTGTGGCCGCCCTCGCGGGCAAGCGCCACCGCCGTGTCGAGCGCCTTGAGCGTCTCGTCCGAGATCGGCAGGCCAAGCGGCGATTTGCGGTACACGGCCAGGCTGAGCTTGCCGGGATCGCGCGCGGCGGCAGCCGCGAACGTGCCTTTCGGCGGCGGCGCGGCATAGGGCGACAGAGGATCGGGGCCGTGGATGAGGTCGAGCAGCAGCGCGCAATCGCGCACCGAACGGGTGAGCGCATGGTCGACGACCATGCCGTACCAGCTTTCGCTCACCAGCGGCGTCAGCGGTGTGCGGCCGCGCGACGTTTTCAGGCCGACAAGCCCGGTGCAGGCGGCAGGCACGCGGATCGAGCCGCCGCCATCGGAGGCATGCGCCACCGGCACGACGCCGGCTGCGACCAAGGCTGCCGAACCGCCCGAAGAGCCGCCGCTGGTATGGCCGGTGTTCCACGGATTGCGGGTGATGCCAAAGGCCCTGGATTCGGTCATCAATCGAAGCCCGTGCTCCGGCGATGTCGAGGTGACGATCGGGATAAGCCCGGCAGCGAGATAGCGGTCGGTCAGCACCGAATTGACATCGGCCAGCCATGCCGGAATGCGGCTGCCGCCATGCGTCGGCACGCCCTTGATGGCGATGCCGAGATCCTTGATGGCGAAGGGAACACCGGCCAGCGGCAGCGAGCGGTCGATGGTCTTGGCGCGGGCCCGGGCGGCATCGTAGAGCGGTTCGGCCGTGGCATTGATGTCGGGACGGGTGGCCTCGGCGCGGGCAATCGCCGCGTCGGTCAGCTCGACGGCCGAAACGTCGCCCTTGCGGACCAGATTGGCGAGGCCCGTGGCATCTTCTTCCCAAAGGATCCGTTCGACCGACATGCGCGCTCCCCCATCACTGAGGGCAAGCTAGCCAGTGGCGATTCCATTGGCAATCGGTGGACGGATCCGGGCTGGCGACACACAAAAGCTTAGGCGTGCACAAGATTATTTCCGCCGTTGCAAATACATCGCAATCGCCTAACTTGCCTGCAATGACGCCGCAGGACATCACCAAGCTGATCGTTCGGACTTCGATGAAGGATCGGGCCGCGTTCGATCTGCTTTACCGGCAGACCAGCGCGAAACTTTTTGGCGTCTGCCTTCGTGTCTTGAACGACCGGGGAGACGCGGAAGAAGCGCTGCAGGAAGTCTTCGTCAAGATATGGACGAAGGCGGATCGTTTTGCGGTCTCCGATCTAAGCCCGATCTCCTGGCTGGTGGCAATCGCGCGCAACCATGCGATCGATCGCATACGAGCGCGGCGCAAGCCTGCCGCCGACATCGATGCCGCGCTCGACGTGGCCGATCCGGCGCCGGGGCCTGAAGCGATGGCGGTGGCGGGAGACGAATCCGAACGTATCCACCATTGTCTCGATGAGTTGGAGAAGGACCGGGCAGCCGCCGTACGGGGGGCCTATCTCAAGGGCGAGAGCTATGCCGAACTGGCGGAGCGCCATGGCGTGCCGCTGAACACGATGCGGACATGGCTGCGCCGCAGCCTGTTGAAACTCAGAGAATGTCTGGAAAGATGACGCTGGCAGAAGACACAGGACCGGAACGTGGAGGCGACGACCTGCTCGCCGCCGAATACGTTCTCGGCGTGCTCGATGCCGACGAACGCCAGATCGTCTCCCGCCGCATCGATGCGGATACCGTTTTCGCCCGTCTTGTCGAGGGATGGGAGGTCAGTCTCTCACCGCTTGCCGCCGCCTATCCGGAAGTCGAGCCGTCGGTTTCGGTGAAGACCGCAGTCGACCGCCGCCTGTTCGCCAACGCTGCCGCGGCGACCACGCCCGCCGAATCGCGCGGCGGCCTTTGGTCCAGCCTGGCCTTCTGGCGCGGCTTTGCCGCAGCCGCGGTTGCGGCACTGGCGATTTACATCGTCGTGCCCACTCTCAACCCGCCGGTCGAGCAGCCGCAGGCGCGCCTCGTCGCTTCGCTGGCCGCCGAAGGCAGCGACGTCAGATATCTCGCCGTCTATGATGGCGCGCATCACGAAATCGGCCTGTCGCATGTCTCCGGTGAGCGTGCTTCCGGCAAGGACTTCGAGCTGTGGATGATCGAGGGCAAGAACCCGCCGGTGTCGATGGGCGTCATTCCGGCCGGTGCTACGGCACATATTGTCGTCTCGCCGGCGGCCCAGCAGAAGCTTGCCCAAGGCGCGGTGCTTGCCGTCAGCCTCGAGCCGTCAGGCGGTTCGCCGACCGGACAGCCGACCGGACCGGTAGTCGCCGCCGGCGACCTGAAGAGCATCTGACCGGCTCCGCGCGCCTGAAAAATCACAAAAGACTATCATAAGTCTATCCCTCGCTGAACATGCCCATAGACAGCATGTCGGCCGCGACCGATTCCTTGGCAAATCTGCCGGGCGCGTTAGATAAAATCAAAAATCACGATATTCTTGAAACTCGGGCGATTTTGTTCCGTATCTCCTCGCGTCCCCAAAGATGGGAAGAGAAAAACCCGAGGAGTTCGACATCATGCGTAGATACGCCACCCTTTTGCTCGCCGGTACGATCGCCGTTTCGGCCCTTGCCACCGCCGCCTATGCCGAAAACCCGATGGTTGGCGGCGCCGCGATGTTTGCCGACAAGAACATCGTCGAGAACGCCGTGAACTCGAAGGACCACACCACGCTGGTCGCCGCCGTGAAGGCCGCCGGCCTTGTCGAGACGCTGCAGGGCGCCGGTCCGTTCACCGTGTTCGCTCCGACCAACGAGGCCTTCGCAGCCCTTCCGGCCGGGACGGTCGAGACGCTGCTCAAGCCTGAAAACAAGGACAAGCTCACCAAGATCCTCACCTGCCATGTCATCGGTGCCAAGGCGATGGGGGCGGACGTGGCCTCGATGGCCAAGGCTGACGGCGGCACCCACAAGGTCAAGACGGCCGGCGGCTGCGAGCTGTCGCTCAAGGCTGACGGCGGCAAGGTCACCGTCACAGACGAGAACGGCAATGTCGCCAATGTGACGATCGCCGATGTCGAGCAGTCCAATGGCGTCATCCACGTCATCGACAAGGTTCTTTTGCCGAAGATGTAACAAGGGGCTTGCTGCCGGCGAACTGGCAGCAAGGGCCCTCCGTCGATTGCACGATCCCGCTCTGTGATCCGCAATTGACCCGCGCACTCCGCGCCTCCCACATTCGGATGTGGGTGGGCGCGGAGTGTTCGTTCGAGGGGCTTCCGTCACCGGCTTTAGATTTCCGCGCGACGGTATAGTTTGGCAAAAGGACATCAGGAGGAACTGGTCATGAACCGTCGCGACTTTCTTTTGAGCGGTGCCGCCGCCATCGGCGTCGTCGGGATCGCGGCAACGATGCTGCGCATGGGTGATCCGCAGGCAGCACAGGCCGCCGAAAAATTCGAAGTCACCAAGACCGACGCCGAGTGGAAAGCCATCCTGTCGCCTGCCGCCTTCGACGTGCTGCGCAAGGAAGGCACGGAGTATCCCGGCACCAGCCCGCTGCTCAACGAACACCGCAAGGGCATCTTCGCCTGTGCCGGCTGCGACCTGCCGGTCTATTCGTCGGAGACGAAATTCGATTCCGGCACCGGCTGGCCGAGCTTCTGGCAAGAGATCCCCAAGGCTATCGGCACGACCGTGGACCGCTCGCTCGGCATGACGCGCACCGAGGCGCATTGCCGCCGCTGCGGCGGCCATCTCGGCCACGTCTTCGACGACGGTCCGGCGCCGACCGGCCTGCGCCACTGCATCAACGGCGTCGCGCTGACCTTCAAGCCCGCCACAGCCTGACAAATTCCAACTGGATATGAAAACTCCGGGCTTGCGGGCCCGGAGTTTTTTGCGCGGTCAGAGCTTTTTCAGGCGTGGACTGGAGGAGCTTCCCGAAACAGCTGCCCACGTATCAGTGGCCGCCGCCGCCACCTCCGCCCGCCGCGGCCGGCTTGCGGATCAGCATGGTGAACATGCCAAGCGTCGCAAACAGCACCGTCAGCATGAAGAACACATCCATGAAGGACAGCAGCGCCGCCTGCTGCTGGACCATGCCAGACAGCTTGGAGATCGCGGCACTTGTCGCGTCGAGGCCGGGGGTTTGCTCGAAATTGAGCGTCATGTTCTGCAGCTTGGTCTGCGCGGCTTCACTGCCCCATTGCACATGTTCGGAGAGCCTTGCGTAGTGGAAGGCATTGCGGTCGATCAGCACGGTATTGATCAGGGCGAGGCCAACCGCACCGCCAAGGTTGCGGGTGAGGTTGAACAGGCCTGAAGCGTTCTTCAGCCGCTCGGGCGGCAAGGTGCCGAGCGCGATGTTGTTGATCGGCACCATGCACAGCATCATCGAACAGCCGCGCAGGATTTGCGGGATGAGCAGCTCATAGAAATCCCAGTCGGCGGTCAGATGCGTCATCCACCAGGTGCCGGTGGCGAAGCCGAAGAAGCCGATCATCATCATCAGCCGCGGGTCCATCTTATTCGACAGGATGCCCGAGATCGGCGCGGTGAAGAACATGGCCAGGCCGCTGACGAACAGCGCCTCGCCGATCATCATCGAATCGTAGCCACGGATGCGCCCGAGATACACCGGGTAGAGATAGGTCAGGCCGTAAAGGCCGATGCCTATGACGAAGGAGAACAGCGAGCCGAAGGCGAAGTTGATGTTGGTGAAGGCCTTCAGGTCGACGATCGGCTCCTCGGCGGTGAACGCCCGCCAGAAGAACAGCACCGCGCCGATGGTCATGACAATGGCGCAGATGAAGACGCCCTGATCCTGCATCCAGTCATTGTTGGGACCCTCCTCGAGCACATATTCCATGCAGCCCAGGAGAGCCGCCATGCCGGCGAGGCCCCACCAGTCGAACTTGCTGAACAGCTTGAGGTTGGGTTTGTCGAAGTCGATCAGCGTCCAGGCCGCCGCTGTGACCAGGATGCCGGGCACGACATTGACCAGGAACAGCCAGTGCCAGGACATGGCATGGCTGATGTAGCCGCCGACAGTCGGGCCGATGGTCGGCGCCAACGTCGCCACCAGGCCGATCATCGGCGAGACGAAGGCGCGGCGCGAGGGCGGGAAGATGGTGAAGGCAGCGGCGAAGACGCTCGGGATCATGCCGCCGCCGATGAATCCCTGGACGGCGCGGTAGACGATCATCTGGTCGATGTTGGTGGCGGTCGCCGCCAGCGCACTGGCCGCGGTGAAACCCGCCGCCGAGATCGTGAACAGCACGCGCGTCGACAGCATCCGGCTGAGGAAGCCTGACAGCGGGATCATCACCACTTCGGCGATCAGATAGGCGGTCTGCACCCACGGGATTTCGTCGGAGCTGGCGCTCAGGCCGGCCTGGATTTCCGACAGCGAGGCGGAGACAATCTGGATGTCGAGGATGGCCATGAACATGCCGAACACCATCGCCAGGAAGGCGATGACGCGCCGCGTCGAAATGGTGTCAGGCACAGCCGGCCTCGCCGGCGGCGCTCCTGCTGTCAGGGTTGCGGTTGCCATGGCATTGCTCCCCGGCGGCCGCTCAGTTCGACGCTGCCGCTGATGCCGAACCAGATGGGGCGGTACGGCTGTCGACGGCGACGACGACGCTCAGGCCGGCGCGCAGCTTGCCGCTCTTCAGCGCATCGGCGGGCACATCGATGCGGACCGGAACGCGCTGCACGACCTTGGTGAAGTTGCCGGTGGCGTTTTCGGGCGGCAGCAGCGAGAACACGGCACCCGAAGCCGGCGCCAGCGACGAGACGGTCCCCTCGAAGTCCTGGCCGTCGGTCGCATCGACCGAGATCTTGACCTTCTCGCCGGGCACCAGCCGGGCAAGCTGCGTCTCCTTGAAGTTGGCGACGATGTAGAGCTTGTCCATCGGCACGATGACGGCGAGCTTCTGGCCGGGGCTGACAAGGTCGCCCTGTTCGACCGAGCGGTTGCCGACGATGCCGTCATAAGGCGCCTTGAGCACGGTGAAGGAAAGATCGCGCAGCGCCTTGTCATGGCTGAGCTGCAGGGACGCCAGCGTGCTCGCCGATTCCGCGCGTTGCGCCTGCAGCACGCCGATATTGGCCTGCGCGGCGGCGATCTGTGCGTCGGCGCCGACAAGGGCGGCATCGGCCTGCTGGACCGCCGTTTGGGCGTCGTCCAGCTGCGCCTGCGTGCCGACATGCGTCTTGAGCAGCTGCAAGGCGCGCGCCGCGACCTTGGCTGCATTGTCGGCCGCGGCCTGGTCGGCGACCTTCTGCGCCTGCGCCTGCTGCAGCGAGGCGCGGGCCGCGTCGGTCTGGGCGTCGATACGGTCGAGCGTCTTGCTCAAGGTGGCGATCTGCGCCTCGGCCTGGGCGACGGCAATCTTGTAATCGCCGTCATCGACGACCAGCAGCGGATCGCCGGCCTTGACCGACTGGTTCTCGCTGACCTTGACCTGATCGACATAGCCGGAAATCTTGGGCGAGATGAACGCCATGTCCGCCTGGACATAGGCGTCGTCCGTCGAGATCATGAAGCGGCCCGTTGTCCAGTAATCGTAACCGTACCAGGCGCCGGCGCCGAGCAAGGCAACGCCGATGATCGGCAGCAGAAAGGAACGCACCGAGCGCTTCTTCTTGGCCGGGGCCTCTGCCGGCGGCGACGAGACGGGCTGGACAGGCGCTTCCGTCGCCGGCGCAACCTTGGCGTTGGGGAAGGGACGGACTTCGGCTGTGGTCGGCGCGTTCGAGGACATGACATCTCTCTAAAGTTATAATATGATACTGAACCGTTCGGTTCGATCCGGCCGTTGACATAGCGCGTAAAGAGGACCATATCAAGGGCAATCGAACCGCTTGGTTCGAATTATTTTCGAGGTGTGACTTTCATGGCCGAGACCCCGCCCAATGTCGAAAACGAGTCGTGCGACGACCTGTTGGAAAGCTTGCGCCGTGGCCGCCCGGCCGCGGGGCAGGATCCGGTCAAGCGCAGCCAGATCATCGATGGCGCCCGTCGTGTCTTCATCGACAAGGGCTTCGAAGCCGCCTCGATGAACGACATCACCCGCGAGGCCGGTGTCTCCAAGGGTACGATCTACGTTTACTTCGCCAACAAGGAGGAGCTGTTCGAGGCGCTGATCGAGGAAGAGCGCGGCACCATCTTCAAGAACATGTATGACGTGCTGGACAACGCCGACAACCTGCGCGAGACGCTGGTGAAGTTCGGCAAGGTGCTGGCCCTCAAGATCACGTCGGCCAAGGTCATCCAGGCGCAGCGCACGGTGATCGGGGCATCCGACCGGATACCCGACATGGGCGCGCGTTTTTACGAGCGCGGCCCCAAGCGTGGCCACGACAAGGTCGCGGCCTTTCTCAATGCCGCCATCGAGCGCGACCTGCTGCGCATCGACGATGTCGATCTTGCCGCCTATCAGTTCACCGAACTGTGCCTTGCCGGTCTGTTCCGCCAGTGCATCTTCGCCTACCGCACGAAAGCCCCGACCCCGGACGAGATCGATCACATCGTCAGGTCAGGCGTCAGCATGTTCCTCAGGGCATACGGCACCGAAAGGCTTGTGGCGGAAGAAGGCCATCAGACGATTGCTATCGAGGCCAAGCCGTAGGCCATGCTCTAAGGTGTGGATGCTTAGCCGCCATTGGCGGCAAGCACGATGGCCGCCTGCAATTCCTGAAGGCCCTCGGCTTTTTCCGAAGACGTCGCCAGCACGAACGGAAACGCCGCCGGCCGCTTCTTGATCTTTGCCAGCGTCTCCTCGATCAGCCGCGGCACGCCGGCAGTCTTGATCTTGTCGGTCTTGGTCAGGACGATCTGGTAGGACACCGCCGCCTTGTCGAGCAGCGACAGCACTTCATCGTCCTTGGCCTTGATGCCGTGGCGGGCGTCGATCAGCACATAGACACGCTTCAGCGTGACGCGGCCCTTGAGATAGTCGAAGACCAGCTTGGTCCACTCGTCGACTTTCTCCTTCGGCGCGGTGGCGTAGCCATAGCCGGGCATGTCGACCAGCGCCAAGGGCGGCAGGTCGGCGCCCTCACCCGAAAATCCGTCCGGCACGAAATAGTTGAGTTCCTGCGTGCGCCCCGGCGTGTTGGAAGTGCGCGCCAGCCCCTTCTGGTTGACAAGTGCGTTGATCAGCGACGACTTGCCGACATTCGAGCGGCCGGCAAAGGCGATTTCCGGCGGCCCTTCCGGCGGCAGGAACTTCATGGCCGGAACGCCGCGAATGAAGATCCATCCTCGCGTAAACAGTTCGGTGCCGATTGTGCTGCTGTTCAGAGCGTTCAAGCTGCTGCCTCCAGAAGAGAAATATTGGCACCCCGGATAGCATCGAGGTTGCGGCTGACCTTGTCCACCGGCCAGTCCCACCACGCCACCGCCAGCAGCCGCCTGATTGTCCGGTCGTCGAAACGCATCTTTACCACCTTGGCCGCGTTGCCGGCGACGATCGCATAGGGCGGCACGTCATGTGTCACCACCGATTTCGCGGCAACGATGGCGCCGTGGCCGATTTCCACCCCGGGCAAGATCACCGCCTCCATGCCGATCCAGACGTCGCTGCCGACAATGGTGTCGCCGCGCACTTCCCTAGACCAGGTCGCCGGGTCAAAACCCTTTTCCCAGCCATGGCCGAAAATATTGAACGGATAGGTCGAAAAGCCGGACATAGCGTGGTTGGCGCCGTTCATGATGAAGCGCGCGCCCTCGGCGATGGCGCAGAACCTGCCGATGATCAGCTTGTCGCCAATGAACGGATAATGGTGCAGGACGCATTTTTCGGCGAATTTGTCCGGACCGTCGGGGTCGTCATAATAGGTGAAGTCGCCGACCTCGATGTTCGGCGCGTTCACCAGCCCCTTGAGGAAGCCGACGCGGGTATGCATCGGGATCGGGTGCTTGATGTCTGGGTTGGGTCCGTCCATGTCGAAATCCGTCAGAGAACTGGCCGCCAGGCGCATCCGAAACTCGAATGCGCCCGTTCAAAATAGCGTGATCCGCCCTATAGCACCAATCGGGCGACGAGCGAGCTTTCCTTGACGGTCTTGCTCATTTGCTGCCGCGGCAGATCACGATCGGATCGGACAGCGCGCTGTCGAAACCGCTGCCCTGATAGACGGTGACGTTCGCCGCGCCGGGCGGCAGCATGAAGCTGCCTTCGACGATTTTCTGGTCTCCGGTCGGCATGTGGAGAGCCCAGCTATAGGTGCAAAACTGAGGCGGCGCCTGGGGTTCGACGTGGCTGCAGTTCA
This sequence comes from Mesorhizobium sp. M1342, assembly GCF_040317955.1. NCBI lineage: Bacteria > Pseudomonadati > Pseudomonadota > Alphaproteobacteria > Hyphomicrobiales > Phyllobacteriaceae > Mesorhizobium > Mesorhizobium sp. M1342. The sequence goes on from NZ_JAMYLI010000006.1 coordinate 106,203, forward strand.
ATTGCGCGCCACCCAGCATGGCGGCGCCACCGCAGCTGACGGCGTCCTTTGCGAACGCAATGCCCGGCCATCCCGCGATGGCCGATACGGTCAATATCTTCAGCCACTTCATCGTCTCATCCCTGCGCGGCAACAGCCTGCTACCGGAGCCTTTTTGTGGCGTCGCAGCCCATGCGTCATTTTTTCCAGGCGGGCTTAGTCCGTCTTGCGCACCGCGTCCAGCGGGATTATGTGCATGATGATAATAAGCATGCTCACTAAAAGTTGCGCCGAAAAACTCCAGTACCTCCCATGCCATCGTCACCCAACATCAGCTTCGTGCTGCACGATGTCGCGCGCCTGCTTCGAAAGCGGTTCGAGCAGAGGTCGCGGGCATCGAGGCTGACCCGCGCCCAGTGGCAGGTGCTCGCCTATCTCTGCCTGCATGAAGGCATGCACCAGAACAAACTGGCCGATCTTATCGAGATCACGCCGATCACGCTCGCCCGGCTGCTCGACAAGATGGAGGCACGTGGCTTCATCGAGCGCCGGCCCAATCCCGCCGACCGCCTGGCATGGCTGCTTTACCTGAAGCCGCAAGCCCATCCGCTTATCGAAATCATGCGCAGCAATGGGCAGAAGACGCGTGACGAGGCCTTCGTCGGCCTTTCCGCGGATGCGCAACTGCATCTGCTGCAAACCCTATCCCTCATCAAATCCAATCTGCTCGCGGCTTGCGCCCAGCCTGCCGCCGACCGGGAGAAAACACATGGCTGAATCAACCTCACCAAAGAAGCCTGTCGAAGAAGACGGATCCGCCGCCGACCGGGCGCGCGACCAGGTCATCCGACTGGACAGCGAACGCGAGCAAAGGCGAGCCGGCACCGTCATCGACAATGACGAGCTCGAAGCACCGGTCGCCCTGGAGCCGGCGGCGCTCGAGGCTCCGTCCAAGGAGCCACGCCAGGCCGGGGTTGCGGTGGCGCCTCCGGCGCCGGTCAAGCCCAAGCGCGGCCGAGCACGGCCGATCCTGTTTGCCCTGCTTCCGGTCGCGCTGGTCGTCGGCGGCTATTACTACGTCATCGGCGGCCAGGTCATGACGACCGACAATGCCTACATCCAGGCGCAGTCGCTCGGCGTTTCCACCGATGTCTCCGGCACTGTGTCCGAGATCGACGTGCACGAGAACGAGGCGGTGAAGAAGGACCAGGTGCTTTTCCGGCTGCGGCCGGCCTCTTTCGAAACCGCTCTTGCCGCCGCCCAGGCGCAGCTCGGCACGGTGCGCAACCAGGTGCTGACCCTGCAGGCGAGTTACCTGCAGTCGCAGGCGCTGATCGAGCAGGCGCAGGCCGACATCCCCTACTACGAGGCCGCTTTCCAGCGCCAGCAGGATCTGCTCAAGACCTCCACCTCCTCCAAGGCGACCTTCGACAGCGCCCAACACGACCTCGTCGCCGCCCGCCAGAAAGTGTCCGTTGCCCAAGCGCAGGCACAGGCGACGCTTGCCCAGCTTGGCGGCGACGCCAGCCAGCCGGTGGAGAAGAATCCGTTCTACCTTCAGGCGCAATCGGCGGTCGACGACGCCCAGCGCAACCTTGCCGATTCCATCGTCAAGGCGCCGTTCGACGGCATCGTCACCAATGTCGACGCGCTTCAGGTCGGCAAGTACCTGCCGGCTTCGCAGCCGGCCTTCAGCCTGATTTCGGCGACCGATCTGTGGATCGCGGCGGAGCCGAAGGAAACCGAACTGACCTATGTGCGGCCGGGACAGACGGCGACGATCAGCGTCGACAGCTACCCGGGTGCCGTCTGGCACGGTACGGTCGCCTCGATCAGCCCGGCGTCGTCGTCGAGCTTCTCCTTGCTTCCGGCGCAGAACACCACGGGCAACTGGGTCAAGGTCGTACAACGCATTCCGATGCGCGTGACGTTGGACGATCTCCAGGGCAAGCCGCCGTTGCGTGGCGGGATGAGCGTCGTGGTCGGCATCGATACCGGCCATGCGCGCGGCCTGCCGGACTTCGTGACGGACCTCCTCGGCCGGTTCGGACAAAAGTCATGACCGGCGCGTCCGCGACAGGTGGCGTGGTCGCCAATCGCGGCGCCATCACCGCCTGCGTGATCCTGGCCGTGATCATGCAGGCGCTGGACACGACCATCGCCAATGTGGCGCTGCCCTATATCCAGGGCAGCGTTTCGGCGAGCGCCGACCAGATAAACTGGGTGCTGACGTCCTACATCGTGGCGGCCGCCGTCATGACTCCGCCTTCAGGCTACCTTGCCAATCGTTTCGGCCGCAAGCGCATCCTTTTGATATCCATCACCGGCTTCGTCGTCGCGTCGGTGCTGTGCGGCTTCGCGCAGTCGCTGCCGCAGATCGTCGGCTTCCGCCTGCTGCAAGGCCTGTTCGGTGCCGCCCTGGTGCCGCTGGCGCAGAGCATCCTGCTCGACATCTACAGCGTCGAGGAGCGCGGCTCGGCGATGGCGCTGTTCGGCGTTTCGGTGATGGTCGGGCCGGTGCTCGGGCCGGTCATCGGCGGCTGGCTGACCGAGAATGTCAGCTGGCGCTGGGTGTTCTACATCAACGTCCCGATCGGCGCCCTGGCCTTCGCCGGCGTGTCGATGTTCGTCCAGGAAACCAAGACGGACCTCAAGGCGAGGCTGGACTGGCTGGGCTTCGGCATGCTCAGCGTCACCATCGCATCGCTGCAGATGTTTCTCGATCGCGGCGAGCAGCTCAACTGGTTCTCGTCGTCCGAAATCATCGTCGAGGCACTGATCTGCGCGTCGGCCTTCTACATCTTCCTCGTCCACACCTTCACCGCGAAAAACACCTTCGTGAACCCGCGGCTGTTCCTCGACAGGAATTTCGCCGTCGGCATGGTCTTCATCTTCATCATCGGCATCACCTATCTGGCCTCGCTGGCCCTGATGACGCCCTATCTGCAGACGCTGATGGGCTATCCGGTGGTGACGGCCGGCATCGTCATGGGGCCGCGCGGGCTTGGGACCATGGCTTGCATGTTCCTGGTCGGCAGGCTGATCGGCAAGGTGGACACGCGCTGGCTGCTGCTGACCGGCCTGCTGGTCACCGCCTGGGCGATGTACGACATGACCGGCTGGACGCCTGATGTTTCGCAGTGGACGATCATCAGCACCGGCTTCATCCAGGGAGCGGGGCTCGGCTTCCTGTTCGTGCCGCTGACCACCATCACCTTCGCCACACTGGCGCCGGAGCGGCGCGCGGAAGGCACAGGTCTTTACAATCTGTCGCGCAACATCGGCTCCAGCGTCGGCATCTCGGTGGTCACCGCGCTGTTGACGCAGAACGTGCAGATCAACCACGCCAACATCGCCACCTATGTGACGCCCTACAACCAGGCGTTCGGCAATCCGGCGATCTTCCAGGCGATGAACCCTTACAGCGCCGCCGGCCGTGCCGCGCTCGACGGCGTGGTGACGCTGCAGGCGACCATCATCAGCTACATGAACGACTTCAAGCTGATGATGATCCTGTCGCTTGCCGCCATTCCGCTGGTTCTGTTGCTGCGCAAGCCGGCGACTCCGGCCAAGATCGACCACAGCGCCGTGATGGAGTGATGACGGTCGAGGCTCATCCGGCTGGACAAGTAACAGTCAAAAAGAAACCGGGGTCCTGTGAGGGACTACAGGACCCCGGCCGATGCCGATACGACTTCCAGGAAACATGGCACCTCGTCATGAGGCGGGACGGCAGGCCGAGAAAGCCCCAACGAACCTGCCTTGATCCCCTTTGCCGAAAGCCGTTACTTCGGCAACAGCACCTTGTTGACGACATGGATGACGCCGTTCGACTGGTTGACGTCGGCGATCGTCACCCGCGCCTCGCCGCCTGACTCATCCATGATGTAGAGCTTGCCCTTCTTGACTTCGGCGGTCAGCGTGTCACCGGAGACGGTTTTCATCTCGTACTTGCCGCCCATCGCCCTGGCCTTCTTCATCATTTCGGCGCCCGAAATCTTGCCGGCCACGACATGCGCGGTCAGCACCTTGGTGAGCTTGTCCTTGTTCTCCGGCTTCAGCAGCGTGTCGACGGTGCCCTTGAGCAATTTCGCAAACGCTGCATTGGTCGGGGCAAAGACTGTGAACGGGCCGGCGCCCTGCAGCGTGTCGACCAGGCCGGCGGCCTTGACCGCGGCGACCAGCGTCGTGTGATCCTTCGAATTGACGGCGTTCTCGACGATGTTCTTGGTGGTGTACATCGGCGCGCCGCCGACATTCGGGTTTTTGGCATAGGCGGGCGCGGCAATCGCCACGCCGGCGATGAGCGCGGAAAGGGCGATGGTCCTGAATGACGGCAAGCGCATGTGGTCTTCCTCCGGGTGAGGGCTGATCGGAATTGATAGCCTTTGGAAACGCACAGGCAGTCACGCCGCCGGCGGGTCGCAAGTTTCGCCGATCACGGGAACGTGATCCCGGAGTTGCTTAAACGGAAAAAGCCCCGCGCGAGCGGGGCTTTGAAGGCTGGAGAAAGCGCTGCGCCTTCTATTCGGCCGGCGATGGTTTCTTTCGGAACAGCGCGACCAGATTGTCCCACAGCTCGATCTTGGCACCCTGGCGCTTCATGATGATGCCCTGCTGGAGGATCGACAGCGTGTTGTTCCAGGCCCAGTAGATGACGAGGCCGGCCGGGAAACCCGCCATCATGAAGGTGAAGATGACAGGCATCCAGGTGAAGATCGCCGCCTGCGTCGGATCCGGCGGCGTCGGGTTCATGCGCATCTGCAGGAACATGGTGACGCCCATGATCAGCGGCCAGACGCCGATCATCAGCATGTGCGGCAGGGTGACCGGGATCAGGCCGAAGAGGTTGAAAAGCGACGTCGGATCGGGCGCCGCCAGATCCTGGATCCAGCCGAAGAACGGCGCGTGCCGCATCTCGATGGTGATGTAGAGCACCTTGTAGAGCGAGAAGAAGACCGGGATCTGCAGCGCCACCGGCCAGCAGCCGGCAAGCGGGTTGATCTTCTCGGTCTTGTACAGCTCCATCATCGCCTGCTGCTGCTTCATCTTGTCGTCCGCGTATTTCTCGCGGATCTCGAGCATTTTCGGCTGCACCTTCTTCATGTTCGCCATCGACGCGTAGGACTTGTTGGCGAGCGGATAGAAGATGGCCTTGACGATGACGGTGGTGGCGAGGATGGCCAGGCCGAAATTGCCGAAGAATTTGTAGAGCGTGTCGATCAGCCAGAACATCGGCTTGGTGATGAAGTGGAACCAGCCCCAGTCGATCAGGAGATCGAACCGCTTGATATGACGGTCTTCCGCATAGGCGTTGATCTTGCCGACTTCCTTGGCGCCGGCGAAGATTTCGCTCTCCACCGTCGCCGACTGGCCGGCATCGACGGTGATCGGGTCGGTGAGGAAGTCGGACTGGTAGCGATGGCGGCCGTCCTCGAAATAGGCGTAGCGCGGCTGGAACGGCTGCTTCTCCGTCGGCACCAGCGTCACCGCCCAGTATTTGTCGGTGATGCCGAGCCACCCGTCGGTCGACTTGCCCGGCGTGAACTGCTTGTCCTTCTCGATGGACGCGTATTTGTGCTCCTGCAGGCCTTCGGTGCCGGTGAAGCCGATCAGGCCCTCATGCAGCACATAGGTGCTGGCAACCAGCGGCTTGTCGAAGCGGGTGACGCGGCCGTAATTGGACAGCGAGACAGCGGCCGTGCCCGCATTCTGCACCGTGTCGGACACCGTGAACATGTAGTTGGTGTCGACGGAAAAGGTGCGCTTGAAGGTCAGGCCCTTGTCGTTCGAATAGGTCAGCGTGACCGGGGTCGTCGGCGTCAGCGTCGCATTGCCGTCGACGGCCCACACAGTCTCGGGACCAGGCACCGCGCCGGTCTTGTCGTTGCCGACGAAGCCGATCTCGGCATAGTAGCCATTGGGCAGTGCCGCCGGGTTGAGCAGGCTGATCTCGGGCGAGTTCTTGTCGACCGTCTCAGTGTAGTGCTTGAGCTTGAGGTCGTCGAGACGGGCGCCGGTCAGGTTGATTGAACCCTCGAGGCTCGGCGTGTCGATCCTGGCGCGGGTGGTCGTGGCGAGTGCCTGTTCGCGGCCGGCCGGCGTCACGGCGTCTGTTCCCGGTGCGTTGGGAATGGCGCCAGGGGCGACGGGCGTTCCGGTGTCGGTACCGGGATTTGTGCCGGCGGCCTTCTTCTGCTCCTCGACGCGCTGCTGTTCGACGCGGGCTGCCTCGCGCTGCGCTTCGCTGCGCGGCAACACGTAAAAATATTGCCATACCGCCAGGATCAGCACCGACAGCGCGATGGTGATGAAGAAGTTCCGGTTGTTTTCCATCGAAAGCCCTTGGCCTATCGTGTTCCGCGCAGTCGGCGGGAGAGTTCGGCCTTCAACTGGCCGAACGGAGTGGTAAGCACGTCTTCGCGCCCGACGATGACATAGTCATTGCCAGGCGCCATGTCACTTGCAGCATGCGTGCGGACGGCTTCTCGCAGCCGCCGCCGGACACGGTTGCGGACAACCGCATTGCCGACCTTCTTGGTGACGGTGTAGCCGACGCGCGGCGACAGGCCGTCGCCGCGGTCGAGGACTTCAACGAGAAAAAGCCGCCCGCGTCGCTTTTCACCACGACGGACGGCCAGGAATTCCGCGCGCTTCAGAAGCCGCTTGGGATTTGGTCCCACTGGCTTGCCGGATGCGGGCAACGATCTCGTCTTCCGTTCAGGCGCTGAGCCGCTTGCGACCGCGGTTGCGGCGAGCTGCGACGACGCCGCGACCACCCTTGGTGGCCATGCGGGCACGGAAGCCGTGCCGACGTTTGCGGACGAGTTTAGACGGTTGGTAGGTACGCTTCATTTGTTTTAATACCGCGGGGTGCGGCCCTTCTTGATTCTGTCACTGTGTAACAGGAGCTTTGCCGGGCCGGCTTTGGCGCGATCGAAACCGCGCCGGGACGAATGGCCCGAGCGTGTGCGGGCTTATAGAAAGAAGGCTTTTGGAAGTCAATCCGGAGTCGTCGGGCGCAATCCGGCTCCGTTCAGGCCGGTTTATGTTTGCGACCAAGGATGAAATTGGCAAGAAAGCCGTAATCGCCTAATCTGCGTTGATCAAGTGATCGTGAAGACATTAGCCGCATGAGCGAAACCATACAGGCACAGGAAGGGATCGGCACGGCGGGGCCCACCGAGGCGCCAGCCACCGTGCGCACGGTTCCGCTGTCGCGCGGCCTGTCGACCAAGCTGCTGCTGCTGACCATCGTCTTCGTGCTGTTGGCCGAAGTGCTGATCTTCCTGCCCTGGATCGCCAGCTACCGGCTGAACTGGCTGAAGGAGCGGCTGAGCACGGCGGCGGCGGTGTCGATCGTGCTGGTGCAAGGCGAATCCACCTCGCTGTCGCGCACGGCCCAGAACGACGTGCTGATGGCGATCGGCGCCAAGGCGATCGCGGTGCGCGACGGCGGCGTCTCGCGGCTGCTGGTGGTGGCCGAAATGCCGCCGAAGGTCGACGAACACATCGATATCGCTTCGATCGGCATGATCAAGGGCATGACCGGCGCGCTCGACACGCTGTTTTTCGGCGGCGACCGGATGCTGCGCGTCTTCGGCCCGGTCGGCGAGTCCGACAAGGAGTTCGAGCTGATCATGCCGGACAACAGCCTGCGCAATGCGATGCTGCGCTATTCGCGCAACGTCGCCTTCGTCTCGCTGCTGATCTCGCTGTTCACCGCCATGCTGGTCTACGCCGCCATCGACCTGATCATGATCGGGCCGATCCGGACCATGACGCGCTCGATGCTGTCCTTCTCCGAAGCGCCCGACGATCCCGGACGGATCATCCATCCGGCTGCCCGCGCCGACGAGATCGGCGTTGCCGAGCGCGAGCTGTCGCAGATGCAGGAGCGGCTGCAAAAAATGCTCTCCGAGCAGAAGCATCTTGCCGACCTCGGCCTCGCGGTCTCCAAGATCAACCATGACATGCGCAACATCCTGGCCTCGGCGCAGCTGATGTCGGACCGCCTGCGCCAGGTCAAGGATCCGACCGTGCAGGCCTTCGCGCCGAAACTGCTGCGCGCACTCGACCGCGCCGTGTCTTATTCCGAAGGCGTGCTTCACTACGGCCGCACGCAGGAGCCGCCGCCCGCGCGGCGCCGGCTCCGGCTCCGGCAGCTGGTCGAGGACGTGCAAGGCTTGCTCGACATCGAGCAAGGCATCGAGTTCGTCAATTCGGTCGAGCCGACCTTCGAGGTCGATGCCGATTCCGACCAGTTGTTCAGGGTGCTGACCAATCTGTGCCGGAATTCCGTGCAGGCGATGGCGGCCGACAGCGAAAACGCCCTGGTGCGCCGCCTGGCGGTGTCGGCCGTGCGCCTGGGCAGCGTCAGCCGCATTGCCGTCAGCGACACCGGCCCCGGCCTGCCGCCGAAGGCGCGGGAAAACCTGTTCGCGGCGTTCCGCGGCTCGGCCCGCAGCGGCGGCACCGGCCTTGGCCTGGCGATCGCGCATGAATTGATCCGCGCCCATGGCGGCACGGTGGAGCTGGTCGAGAGCATCGGCGGACGCACCACATTCGCGGTCACCATTCCCGACCAGCCGGTCCGGCTCGACCAGGCCCGCAACGGCCTGCGCCGCCCGGCATGATGTTTCGGGCGCGTTTTGCTCCGATGCTCGTGCCTCCGGGTCCGGCGCTCCTTTTCTCAGGGATCGGCGCTCTTCCCTTCAAGGATTGAGTTCGGGCTCAACTCCGGAGCCATTTCAAGCGCCGGGATCCGGGCCGTCATCGCCAACAAAGGCACTTGTGACAAAACTTTTGCCGGATCGACTTGCTTTTCGGAAATTCAGTCGCTAGGGAACACGTCTCGTCGCGACCGGTCGTTTACGATCGGATTGCGGGGTCATGGAAAGCATGGCCTGTTGCGCGCCCGTAGCTCAGCTGGATAGAGCACCAGACTACGAATCTGGGGGTCAGGAGTTCGAATCTCTTCGGGCGCGCCATTCCATCCAATTGAAATCTTTGGCATTTTGCCTCAGCCGGCTGCGGCACTGGCTTAATTCCGAAATTCAGCCGATTTGGATGAACGATTCCTTTGAAACATGTCGCAGCCAGCAGACAAGTTGGTCGCCAGGAATTTGGCTCCGCTTCTATGCCTTCCGCTCAACCAGCATGTAGCCGACCCCGCGGACAGTCTGAATGCCGGCTGACGCACTTGGTCCCAGCTTGGCCCGGAGATAGCGAATGTACACCTCCACGATCTTAGTCCCGGGTTCGGAGCTGTATGACCAGACATTGTTGAGGATGCGCTGGCGGCTAACCACTTTTCCCGCATTAAGCATCAGGAAGTGCAGAAGGTCGAATTCACGTCGGGTGAGGCGGATTTCCCGGTCGCCATCCGTTAGACGGCGAGCGCTCGTGTCGAGGTTGAGGCCGCCGATTCGAAGCGACTGCTCCTCCCCTGTTCCCGGACGGCGTCGGCGCAGGGCATCAATCCTGGCCACCAGTTCATCAAAGGCAAACGGTTTGGTCAGGTAATCGTCGGCACCCCCCTTGAGCCCATCCACGCGATCCTGGATTGTCTCTTTGGCCGTCAGCATCAGGATGAGAACCGGCCACTGCTCTGATCGAACGATCCGGCACAGTTCAAGACCATCCAGGTAGGGGAGCAGGCGGTCCAGGATCACCAGATCGAACGGATCCGTGCGAATGGCGGCCAATCCCTCTCGACCGTCCTCCGCGACACTCACGTGAAAGCCTTCTGCCTCCAGCCCTCGGCGGAGGAAATCGGAAACACGCCGGTCGTCTTCAACGATCAGGATTCGAATCATCGGTGTGTTGTACCAGCGGGAGTTTAATTCTGAGGAGGGTTCCCGAAGGCTCAATCCGTTCAAGGCCGATCGTGCCGTCATGCCTGTCTATGATCTTCTTGGCGATCGCAAGGCCAACACCGAGCCCATCGGCAACAGATCTCTCGCCAGCATGTCCGCGATAATAGCGGTCAAACACGAACGGAAGATCACTGGCACCGATGCCTGAACCGCTATCGCGGACGACAATCTCAAGCGCGCCGTCGCGCCCGGTCATCTCAACCGAGATCGTCTGGTGTGGTTTTGAATACTTTATGGCGTTGTCGAAGCCGATCAGCAGCGCCTGCTTGAGGCGCTGGGCGTCCCCTCGAATGAGGCTATGGTCTGCGTTAAGTGAGAGATCAACGGATATTTGCTTGGGGGTAGCGAGTACGGACGCTTCCTGAACGGCCGCCTTCACAACCTCGCCGACATCGATGATTTGCGACGAGAAGCTCATATCTTCCGCTTCAGAGCGGGCGACGGCGAGAAGGTCCTCCAGGTTGCGAGCCATATCCTCGGCGTAGTTGCGGATTCGGTTCAAGGCCTCCCCGTAAGGTCGAACACGCGGTTGGCCGCGAAGGGCAACATCCGCCTCTCCACGGAGAATCGTCAGCGGCGTGCGTAGCTCATGGCTTGCCTCCGCAAAAAATTGGATTCGCCGGCTGTTGAGAGCCCTGAGTTGTTTATTCGCTTCACGAAGCTCGCGCGTGCGCAGCTGAACTTCAGCCTCCAGCCGACCCTGGACCGAAATCAGAGCGGCACGTTCGATCTCAAGTGCCTCGGCCATGCTGTTGAAACTTCGCGACAAGGAAGCGAACTCGTCGCGCCCGGCTGCGGGGATGCGATGGTGAAGCTTACCCGCGGCGATGGCTTTGGCACTTTCATTCAGCTCACGCACAGGTGCGGCGATCGACCGCCGCAGAACGAGGCCGAAGCCCAGGCTGCCCAGCATGAGCAAGGTGGAGGAGCCGCCGGTCATGAGCAGCAGATGCCATTGCGCACCACGAACCCGTTCGAGTTCCGCTCCAACTTCGCTGCGCTCCTCGTGCAAGGCAGCCTCGATCATTCCTTCGAAATCGCTCTCCAGTCGATGCTCTACATCATTTCGGAAGCTTTCCACGATGCCTGCCGGCTCGCCTCTTGATCGCTGGCTGAACAGCCGTTGGGCAGCTCGATCGATAGCTTCAAACAGCGCCTTGATGCGGCCGACGAACTCGAGTTCGCCCTCCTCCTGGCTTCTGTCGCTCCAAAAGCCGAGCGCACCAAGTTCCTCGCGCGTTGCGCCTTCCAACTTATGGAATCCAAAATACAATTCTCTTCGTGCCGCCTCGAAATCCGGCATCTGCTCAGGCCCGAGCAGCAGGACCTCGGCCACTTGCTCGGTGTAGTTGTTGGCCTGGCCATTGAGTTCCGCAAGAGCCTCAAGCCGTCCGTGGACGCTGTCTACGCGGCGGACGAATTCTTCCGTCAGGTGCAGTGTGGCGAGTGCCAATCCGGAAATCAGCCCGACGAGGGCGAGGATGAGAATTTGAAAAAGGAGGATGCGACCTCGAACAGTCATGCGGGTGATCCCTGCTGGCGATCGACTAGCGTCTCTCACCAAATTCTAACCGGAGCTCTCCCGCCCGTCTAACCAGAAGCCCCTAAATTCGAACGCTGGGACGTGCGACGACCGTGCGCCTGTCCGATCGCCGGAGCGGCGACAAGCTCGAAGAGGTTCGGTTGGTACAAGTAGAGTTCCAGGCTGAGATCGGCTCCCTTGTCGGGAAAAAGATGACGGCGGTCTGGCCGGTGTGGCGCGCCGCGCTGATCGGAATCGGTGCATGTCTCGTCGTTGTCAGTATCGAATTCGGCCTCCCCGCTCTCCCATCGGACGCTCGGCGAGCGCTCGAGATCCTGCTTGTCGCGATCATAGGCTGGACCTTGACGCCGTTCGACGACACCTTCGTTGCTATCGTCGCCGGACTGGCAATGGCGCTGCTCGTCAATCGTGATCCCGGGGCGCTGTTTCACGCGCTTGGGGATGAGTTGATCTGGCTGTTGCTCGCCTCTTTCATCCTTGCGGCCGCCGTCAAGGCAAGTGGGATCGCGGATCGCATCCTCGGCCTCGTGACAGGGCGCATGCGGTCGGTTCGCGCGGTCGCGTATGCTTTGGCGGCGGTCATGGTCGCCACAGCCTTCATTATTCCGTCAACGTCGGGTCGGGCAGCCTTAATGATCCCGGCTTATCAAGCGGTTGCGGGGCGCTGTGGAAATGCTCGGTTGCGAAGGGCATTCGCGCTGTTGTTTCCCACTGCTATTCTCCTCTCGGCCTTTGCGTCGCCCGTGGGGGCCGGTGCCCATCTCCTGGCGATCGAAATGGTCGACCGCCTCTCAGGGGTGAAGGTGAGCTACCTGGAATGGATCGCCCTCGGTCTGCCGTTTGCGGCCGTGAGCACCTTTGTTTCAGTTGAGTGTCTTCTCCGGCTTTTCCTGTCACCCGCAGAACGGCGGGCAGCGCTTTTGCTGCCGACGGTAAGCAATGATGGGGTCGGGTTGGCACGGCAGCCGATACTCTGGATCGCCGCGGGCGTTGTCATCGCGTGGCTGACCGAATCTTTGCACGGGCTCAATGCCACCGTCATCGCACTCAGCGGCGCTCTCGCCGCATCGCTTCCGGGGCTCGGCGCGGTGAGGTTTGACGATGCCATTAGGAGTACCGAGTGGAAGCTGCTCCTGTTCCTTGCGGCGACCATCTGCCTGGCAGACGGCCTGGTGGCGTCGGGTCTTCATCAATGGTTGATCGAGACGACGGTGAACCCACTGCGGGTCGTCGGCTTGGGGCCGCTGGCCCTCCTCTCGTTGCTCGCTTTGCTGGGCCTTTTCAGCCATCTCCTTATTCACAGTCGCACGGCGCGCGTATCGGTGCTGCTGCCTCCGGTTCTGATGATTGCGTCGACAGCGCGGCTCGACCCCCTCCTTGCGATGCTTGTGCTCGTCTCAGCGACCGGCTTTTGCCAAACGCTCATGATCTGCGCGAAGCCGGTCGCGCTTTTCGGGGGACTCGACGACGAAGGCTACGGCCCGAGGGACTTGGCCCTCCTGAGCGCCGTCCTGCTGCCGGTGCAATTCCTTTTGATCGTCGTGTTCGCGGTGGGCGCGTGGCCAATGATCCAAGGTCTGCTCATCACGCTCGGTCTGCAAGTTTCCGGAGGGTCATAGCATGTCGAAAAAGAAAGAGCCGAAGAAGAGAAAACGGCTTCGAGTGCTGGTCGCACCGTCTGGTTTTAAGGAGAGCCTCGGCGTTCGTGATGTTATCGATGCATTGGCGCGCGGCGTCCGCAATGCGGTTCCGACAGCAAAAGTGTTTAGCCTTCCGATGGTGGATGGAGGCGAGGATTTTACGCGTACGCTTGTTGAGCTGTCCCATGGTGAGTTGCATTCCGTCACCGTCACGGGGCCAGTCGGGCAACCTGTGGAGGCGACCGTCGGTTTTCTCGGCCGAGGAAAGAAGCGGACGGCTGTTCTGGAGATTGCGGCGGCTGCCGGGCTGCGGCTCGTTCCCACGGACATGCGCGACCCGACCCGTACTACAAGTTATGGGGTGGGGGAGTTGATTCATGTGGCACTCGATCTTGGCGCCGAAAGGATTCTGATCGGCTGCGGTGACTCGGGCGTCAACGATGCGGGAATGGGGATGGCCCAAGCTCTAGGCGTGCGCTTGCTCGATGGGGACGGCCACTCTATTTCGGGGAGCGGCTCGGCGCTTTCGTCACTCGCTCGCGTCGATCTTTCCGATCGTGACCGCCGCCTTTCGAATGTTCGTATCGACGTCGCCGTGAACCCCTACAATATGCTGCTCGGCGAGAGAGGCGTCGCTCGGGTATTTGGTCCGCAAAAGGGTGCAACGCCTGACCAGGTGGCGTTGCTCGATCAGGGCATGGAAAATCTCGCTCATATCGTCCGCCGCGACCTCGGCATCGACGTAGCGCCGCTTGTCGGCGGAGGAGCTTCCGGTGGACTTGGCGCCGGGCTTCACGCCTTTGTTGGAGCGCGGCTGCAGCCACGCTTTGATCTTATCCGGCGGTATATTGATCTTGATCGCCGACTGGCAGATGCCGACATGGTCATGACGGCCGAGGGCGGTCTGGACGGACAGACTGGCTTTGGCAAGGTGCCGGCGGAGATTGCACGGCGCGCGAAACGTTACAATCTGCCTGTGATTGCCTTGGCCGGCACGGTCGGACTGGGCGCCGAGGCGACCCACGAAATTGGCATCGATGCGTTCTTTAGCATTCTTCGCCGGCCATGTTCCCTCGAAGACGCGATCCGTGACGCCGACATGCTGCTGGCGAACGCGGCCGAACAGGCGATGCGGCTGATGTGGGCCGCGCGCGCTTTTAAGTTCAGATAATGGGTCTTGTCTCGCCCAAGGCCGCGAGGCGTGCGGCTTCGGCCCGAAATTTCCTGGGCCATGTGAAGGCTCACATCAACAGCGGTTTACGTCGTCGCATTGCTTCCGCGACTTGCCCGGACCTACGCAAGTATACGGCTCAGGGCGAGCCCGCATCGACGAACTCCCGTATCAGCTCTGCAGCCCTGGACCCCTGCGTCTCCAGAAGGGATGGCCCGCGTCGAAGATGTGAGCCTCCATCCGAGGAAGGTCGATGAGCCAGGACTGAACCTCCGCAATGTCGAAAAAGACATCGTGGCGACCCCAAAGAAGCATGGCTCGAGGTTGATGCTTCGCCAGATAGTCAGCCACCTCCCCAAACCGGTCGACATATCGGCCGTAGTCGGCCAGCAGCGCCTTCTGCAGATCAAGCCGTCCCGGTAGACACATGACCCGCCAGTCCTCAATCCAACGCTCTGCATCGATCCGCGCCGCGATCTCGGGTGGCAGGCCGGCGACGTACTGGTCGCGGGTTCCCTCAAGGGTCAAATGGGCGGTGGCGGCCTCCTCGTTGCCGGCATTCGGCGCAGCCCAGAAGTCCAATGTGGCTGCCCACTGCGGACCAAAGCCGGAGCGGTGGGCATTGGCATTCTGAATGATGAGGCCTTCGACAAGTTCCGGAGCGCGCATGGCGAGCTGAAAAGCCACCGGAGCGCCGAAATCATGCAAATAGAGTAACCTGCGGCCCACGTTGAGACTCGCAAGCAGCTCTTCAATCGCGTTGGCCAGCATGTCGAACGATGGCTCGGATGGGAGATCGGATGCGCCGAAGCCCGGAAGGTCAGGCGCAACGACATAGACGGTGCCGGAGAGCCTGGCGGTCACGTCGCTGAACATCCGAGAGGAATTGGGGAAGCCGTGCAACAGGACTAGCGCGGGCTTGGAAACATCGCCGGCCGTCCGGACGGCCACCTCGCCGCCAGAGGACAAGGATATTTTCTGGATCTCCGGCACGTCCTTTCCTCCACGCCCACGCGATCGCCAAGCTGCACGCTTCGTTCGGTTCGACTTTCGGATTTTCAGAGAACTCAAAGCGGCGTGGAATGTTGCAAAGCCAAATCCTCGCGGGCTGTTGCCCAAAGCGCGTGGTAAGACCGGGAGCGGAAACCAGCGGAGCCTGATTTGACCATCTCCTCTACCAACACCAAGCGCGCACTTATCACCGGGGCCGGTGCGGCCGACGGGATCGGCTTTGCCATTGCCCGGCAGCTCGGCCGTGCCGGCCATGCGGTCTTCCTCACGGGAGCCAGTACGCGCGTGCTCGATCGCGCCGCCGAGCTTTGCCGCGAAGGCATCGATGCCAAAGCCGTGGTCGCCGATCTCACCATCGCTGCCGATGTCGCGCGGCTGCGGGCCGATGTCGGGGCGGTCGGTATCCTGGTCAACAATGCCGGCATGGGCTCGCTGGCATCGCCATCGGTCGACAAGGCGTTTCTCACCATGACCGAGGCCGACTGGGACCAGGGGATCGACGTCAGCCTGAAGACCGCATTCCTCGTCACGAAGGCCTTTCTGCCGGCGATGGTCGAAGCGGGCTACGGGCGCATCGTCAATGTGGCGTCCGTCACCGGACCGCTGGTATCCTTCGAAGGCACATCAGCCTATTCCGCCGCCAAGGCCGGCATGGTCGGCCTGACGCGCACGCTGGCGCTGGAAGTGGCGAAAAGCGGCGTAACAGTCAATGCCGTGGCGCCCGGCTGGATCGAAACGGGTTCGTCGAGCGAGATGGAGCGGCAAGCCGCCCTGCACACGCCGCCGGCGCGGGCCGGGCGGCCGGATGAGGTGGCCGCAGCGGTGGTGTTCCTGGCCTCGGAAGGTGCCAGCTATGTCAATGGCGCCCTGCTGGTGGTCGACGGCGGCAACCGCCTTCAGGAGCGCAAGGGCTAAGCTCAAAGGCGCTTGTCGTCAGGGTCGGTCGGCGGGCAGGCCTCGCCCAAGTTCCTCACCCCTCAAGACGCCTTGGCCAGAAAGTTCCGATAATCCGACTTGGCCTGCAGCAGGCGCAGCACATTGTCGCGCGAGCCCCGCACATGGGCGCGCGCCAGCGTGCCGGCTCTGGCGGCGTCGCCGGCGCAGATGGCATCGACGATTTCGGCATGCTCGTCGCGGGCGATCTTCCATTCGTCCAGCCACAAAAGTTCGGTCCAGACATAGTGCTGGCACTTGTCGAGGATGCCGCACAGCATGCCGTGCAGCATCACATTGCCGCTGATTTCGGCGATGACGCGGTGCAGGTCAATGCCGACCTCAAGCTCCTGGAATTTTTCCCTGTTGGTGCGCTCCGGAATGGCGGCCAGCCGCTCGCATTCGGCCAGCATGGCGCGCAGCCGTGCCTTGTCCTGGTCCGTCGCCGCCGCTGCCGCCAGTTCCGTCGCGTGGCCGTCGAGCAGCTCGCGGATCTCGAATGCCTCGCGGAACATGTTGATGTCGAACTCGGTGACGACATAGCCCTGGCGCGGCCGGCCGGTGACCAGCCCGTCGCGCTCGAGACGGTTGAAGGCCTCGCGCACCGGGGTGCGGCTGACAGTCAGCTTCGCCGCGATGTCGTTTTCGGTGACGCGCGAGCCCGGCGGAATCTGGCCGGTCACGATCATCGCCTTGAGCGCGGAGTAGACCGAGTCACGCAACGTATTTTTGGTTTTCTTGGCCAAGCTTCCCTTCCCACTTCTCCGGCCTTTCAGCCGGAACACGCATAGCTGTAGCCGCAGTCGGCATAATTTGCCACGCCCCCGGCGACGCCGTTCCTCGCCACCTTGTCCGGCTCGAAACCCGTGAATTCGATCGAGCCGGCGGTGTTGACAACATCGATCGCTAGGCTACACTCAAAATTGTATACAAAATAGCATGCCAAATCGAAAACAATGGGAACACCGGTTGGAGAGCCGAAAAAATGAACAGGACCAGAAGCGTTAGTATCGTTGCGATTGCGGGCCTCATGGCTTCGCTCGCGGCCCCCGCCATAGCGGGCGACACCATCACCGTCGCCTCATGGGGCGGCACCTACCAGGAGGCGCAGACCAAGGCGTTTTTCAAGCCTACCGCCGACGCGCTCGGCATCACCATCAAGGAAGACACCACCAACGGCCTCGACGACGTCCGGCTGCAGGTGACCGGCAATGCGGTGAAGTGGGACATCACCGAACTTGGCGCCGACGAATGTGCGCGCGGCTCGAAGGAAGGGCTGTTCGAGAAGCTCGACTACGGCATCATCGACAAGAGCGGCATCAACCCGAAGCTTGTCCACGACGACTGGGTCGGCATTTCCTACACATCCGTCGTGCTGATCTACCGGACCGATGTGTTCGGCGACAAAGGCCCGCAGACCTGGGCCGACTTCTGGAACGTGGAAAAGTTTCCGGGACGGCGCGCGCTGAGCGGCAGCCAGGCGACCGAAACGCTGAGCGTCGCGGCACTGGCCGAAGGCATTCCGATCGACAAGGTCTATCCGGTCGATATCGACGGCGCGTTGAAATCCGTCGACAAGATCCGTGGCCATATCGACGCCTGGTGGACCTCCGGCGCGCAGGCCATGCAGTTGGTGAAGGACGGCGAAGTCGACATGGCGAGCATCTGGAACGGCCGTGCCGGCACCTTAAAGAAGGAAGGCGCGCCGGTCAGCTTCTCCTTCGACCAGGGCGTGCTGACCGCCGACTGCATGGTCATCCCCAAGGGCTCCAAGAACAAGGAAGCCGCGATGAAGGCGCTGGCGATGTTCGTCAGCCCGCAATTGCAGGCCAATCTGCCGCTCTATGTCGACAATGGCCCGGTCAACGAGAAGGCTTTCGAGACCGGCAAGATCCCGCAGGACAGGATCAAGGACATTAATTCGGCGCCCGAGAACGTCAAGAAGCAGGTGTTGCAGGATGCAGAATTCTGGCGCGACAATTTGGTCGAGGCGACGGAAAAATTCAACAATCTGATCCAGCAATAGGCTGCGGCCGCAATCCAAACCACGGCAGGGCGACGCCTCGCCCTGCTTTCGCCGCCTCAGCCCCTGGGAGAGAAAAATCTTGTCCATTGCGCCATCCGCGTTGCCGATCGGCATGCGCGGGATCGAGAAACGATTTGGCAGCGTGCCTGTGCTGCGCGACCTCAACCTCGACGTCGAGGCTGGTGAATTCCTGACGCTGCTGGGGCCTTCCGGTTCCGGCAAGACGACGCTTCTGATGATCCTGGCCGGTTTCGTGCGGGCCAATGCCGGCTCGATCAGGGTCGGCGGCGACGAGATCATCACCACGCCGCCGCACAAGCGCAACATCGGCATGGTGTTTCAGAACTACGCGCTGTTTCCGCATATGAACGTCTTTCACAACATCGCCTTTCCGCTGAAGCAGCGCGGCGTTGCCGCCGCCGAGACGGCCGAGCGTGTCGAAAAGGCGCTCGATCTGGTGAAATTGCAGGGGCTGGGCGAGCGCCGGGTCGACCAGCTCTCCGGCGGCCAGCGCCAGCGCGTGGCGCTGGCGCGCGCCATCGTCTTCGAACCGCGCATCGTTTTGATGGACGAGCCCCTGTCGGCGCTCGACAAGGGCTTGCGCGAGCACATGCAGATCGAGCTGCGCAGCCTGCACCGGCGGCTTGGCATGACCACGGTCTATGTCACGCACGACCAGCGTGAAGCCATCACCATGTCGGACCGCATCGCGGTGATGAACGCCGGGCGCATCGAACAGCTCGACAAGCCCGAAACCCTCTACGCCACGCCGCGGACGCAATTTGTAGCCGGCTTCATCGGCGAATCGAATTTCATTCCGGTCGAGTGCCGCAACGGCTCCGTCTGGTACGAGGAGCGAAGAATCCATACGGCGGCGGCGACGCCGGCGGCAGGCCAGTACCTGATGGTGGTGCGGCCGGAAAAGCTGCGGCTGCTCACCGATGCCGAACCGGCAAGCGGCGTCAACGTGCTCAACGCGACGCTCAGCGACATCATCTACCAGGGCGACAGCTTCGTCTGCTATGCCGTGCTGCGCGACGGCCGGCAGCTGACTTTGCGCGACTATTGCCGCAGCGATGTGCTGGCGAAAATGCCCGCACCCGGCCATCCAGTCTCATTCGGTCTCGATGCGCAGGACACGATCCTGGTGGCGGCAGACTGATGAGCGCGCAGACCGCCCTCATGCAGGAGAAAGCCGGCCGCTCGGGCCCGGATCTGAACACGCAGGCGCTGCATATGGACGCTCGGCGCGAGTCGTTGCGGTTGCTGGCGCTGCTGTCGCCGAGCCTGTTGCTGGTCTTCGCCATCATCATCGTGCCCATCGGCTGGCTGTTCTGGCTGTCGCTGTTCGACGAAGCCGGCGCCTTCAGTCCCGCCAATTATGCGCGCTTCTTCGAACAGGCCTCCTACATCAAGACCTTTATCACCACCTTCAAGGTCGCCTTCATCGTCACCGGCGCCTGCGTGCTGCTCGGCTATCCCTTAGCCTACATGCTGTCGCAACTGCCGCGCCGGGCGGCGTCGATCTGCCTGATCTTCGTCATCCTGCCGTTCTGGACATCGGTTCTGGTGCGCACCTATGCCTGGCTGGTGATCCTGCAGCGCAAGGGCCTGATCAACAGCTGGCTGATCGATCTCGGTGTCATCAGCCAGCCGCTATCGCTCGCCAACAATTTTTCCGGCGTCGTCATCGGCATGACGCATATCCTGCTGCCGTTCCTGGTGCTGCCGCTCTACGCCTCGATGAAGACCATCGACATCGACTGCCTGCGCGCCGGCATGAATCTCGGCGCCGGCCCGGCCGCCACCTTCCGGCAGATCTTCTTTCCGCTGTCGCTGCCCGGCCTCGCCTCGGGCGTGGTCATCGTCTTCGTGCTGTGCCTGGGCTTCTTCGTCACGCCTGCGCTCATGGGCGGCGGCAAGGTCATCATGTGGGCGATGCGCATGGAACAGACCACCAGCCTCTATTCCAACTGGGGTGCGGGTGCAGCACTGGGCGTGGTGCTGCTGGTGGTCACGCTGGCGCTTCTCGGCCTGTTCCAGTGGCTGCTCGGCGCGCGCGCCACAGGTGTGTGGAGTTCGCGATGAGCGAGGATGTCGGCCTGCCGATCTCGCATCGGCAACGGCTGTGGCTCTATTGCCTCGGCGGCCTCGTGCTTCTGTTCCTGATCGCGCCGTCGATCATCATCGTCATCATGTCGTTTTCGGATTCGACGCTGCTGCAATTCCCGCCGCAGCAATGGTCGCTGCGCTGGTACCAGACCTATTTCGGCTCACTGGAATGGCGCGACGCTACGATCGTCTCGGTCAAGGTGGCTGTTATGACAGTGCTCGTCGCGACACCGCTCGGCACCGCTGCAGCCTATGCCATCAACAGGGGCACGCTGCGCCTCAACGGCACCATCAACGCGCTGCTGACGGCGTCGCTGATCGTTCCGGTGATCCTGATCGGCATCGGCACCTTCTTCCTCTATGCGCGCATCGGGCTCAACAACACGCTGACCGGGCTGGTCATCGCGCATACGGTGCAGGCCTTGCCGCTGGTGGTGCTGACGGTGCTGTCGGGCTTGCGCTCCTACGACATGAACCAGGAGCGCGTGGCGCGCAGCCTTGGCGCCGGCCGCGTCGCCGCCTTCTGGCAGGTGACGATGCCGCAGATCCGCTTCTCGATCGTCTCGGGCGCGCTGTTTGCCTTCATCACCTCCTTCGACGAAGTGGTGGTTTCGCTGTTCATATCGGGCGGCGAGACCACGACATTGACACGCCGCATGTTCAACGCGCTGCGCGACCAGATCGACCCGACGATCGCTGCCATCTCGACCTGCCTGATCGTTCTCTCGGTCGTGCTGTTGTCGGTTGCGCAGATCTTCGGCCGGCGGCATTGATTTCACCAGACCAATTCGCAGAAGTGACCAACTTGCAGACGTGACCAACTTGCAGACGTGACCAGGGGATATCCAGACAGAATGCGTGATTTCCAGTTTCCCGGCCGCTCGCCGGTTCGTGCCACCGAGGCGGTTGCCGCGACCTCGCATCCGCTTGCAACCCTTGCGGCCATCGACATTCTGCGCTCCGGCGGCAATGCCATGGATGCCGCCGTCTGCGCCGCCGCCGTGCAGGGCGTCGTCGAGCCGCAATCGACGGGCATCGGCGGCGATTGCTTCGTGCTCTATAGCCCGGCGGGACAGGGCAATGTGCTGGCCTTCAATGGTTCGGGTCGGGCGCCAGCCAAAGCGACGGTCGACTGGTACCGCGAAAAAGGCTTCGATCGCATCCCGCTGCAGGGTCCGCATGCGGTCACCGTGCCGGGCGCTGTCGACGCCTGGGGCCGCCTGCTCGAAGACCATGGCCGCAAGGGCCTTGCCGAGGTGCTGGCGCCGGCCATCCACTATGCCGAGAACGGCTATGTCGTGCACGACCGCGTCGCCTTCGACTGGGCCGAACCGGAAACCGACCTGTCGGCCGACGAGCATGCCGCGCGCATCTTCCTGCCCGGCGGCAAGGCGCCGAAGGCGGGTGACATCCACAGGCAGCCGGAACTAGCGGCGACGTTGCGCATCATCGCCAAACACGGCCGAGCCGGTTTCTATGAAGGCGCTGTCGCCGACGATATGGTTAGTCGGCTTAACGAATTGGGCGGACTTCATTCGGCCGAGGATTTCGCCTCGACCCGAGGCGATTATGTGACGCCGGTCAGCACCTCTTATGGCGGCCACGAGATCCACCAGATGCCGCCCAACAATCAGGGGCTGACGGCGCTTTTGATGCTGAATTTGCTGTCGGGCTTCAAGCTTGGCGGACTTGACCCCAATGGCGCCGAGCGCCTGCATCTGGAGATCGAGGCCGGGCGCCTGGCCTATCGCGACCGCGACCGCTATCTCGGCGACCAGGATCATGTCCCGGTGCCGGTCAAACAGCTCCTGTCCGGCGCCTATGCCGACCGGCTGCGCGCCGAGATCGACCGCGACCGCGCCATGACGCATCTGCCGCGCGTGGAGCTGCCCGGCAGCGACACGGTCTACATCTCCATCGTCGACCGCGACCGCAACGCGGTTTCCTTCATCAACTCGACCTATTATTCGTTCGGCAGCGGCGTCGTCGGCCCGAAGACCGGTGTCGTGCTGCAGAACCGCGGTTCGAGCTTCCGCCTCGACCCGGCACATCCGAACGCGATCGCGCCCGGCAAGCGGCCGATGCACACGATCATGCCGGGCATGGCGACGAAGAACGGCCGCGTCGTGATGCCGTTCGGCGTCATGGGCGGCGGCTACCAGCCGTTCGGCCATGTCCATCTGCTGACCAACATGATCGACTTCGGCATGGACCCGCAGCAGGCGCTGGATGCGCCCAGGGTGTTTTACAATGACGACACCGTGGAGGCCGAGCGTGGCGTTCCCAGCGAGGCGATCGAGGGCCTGCGCCGGCGCGGCCACCGCATCGCCGAACCGCATCACCCGCTGGGCGGCGGGCAGGTGGTGCTGATCGACTGGGAGAAGGGGACGCTGACCGGCGCTTCCGATCCGCGCAAGGATGGTTTGGCGCTTGGCTACTGACGCAATCCGTTGTCCAATGGCGTATCCATATCGAGGCAAGCCCGTCAGCGGGGCTGCCGCCAATAGCCGTTCGAAATCCAGCCGGTGATCATGACCCAAACTGAAACCCACGCAGATCTCTCCCGCCGTCTCGCAGCGGGGGCGGACGATGCACCTGCCATCCTGGCGCCCGACAGGGCGACGCTCAGCCATGGCGGATTGCGCAGCCTGATCGCCGACACGGCAAAACAGCTGCATGCGCGCGGCATCGGCCGGGGCGACAGGGTGGCGATCGTGCTGCCGAACGGGCCCGAGATGGCCACCGCCTTTATCGCCGTGGCGGCCGCCGCCTCGACGGCACCGCTCAATCCAGCCTACCGGGCCGACGAGCTCGATTTCTACCTCACCGACATCGGCGCCAAGGCGATCCTTGTCGCCGAGGGCGAGACCGGCCCTGCGGTGACGGTGGCCGAACGCCTCGGCATCGGCGTGCTGCGGCTTGTCGTGCAGCCCGCCACACCCGCCGGCAGTTTTGCGATCGAGGGCGCGGCGATCGGGCCCCCGGCATCACCCGACATGGCGCAAGACGGCGACATCGCGCTTTTGCTGCACACCTCCGGCACGACGTCGCGGCCAAAACTGGTGCCGCTCAGCCATGCCAACATCGCAGCCTCGGCTGCCCATATCGGCGGCACGCTTGGCCTGACGGCCGATGACCGCTGCCTCAACATCATGCCGCTGTTCCACATTCACGGCCTGATCGCGGCCGTGCTGTCGTCACTGGCTGCCGGTGGCAGCATCTATTGCACGCCGGGCTTCAACGCGCTGCGCTTCTTCCAGTGGCTGGGCGAGGCACGACCGAGTTGGTACACGGCGGTGCCGACCATGCATCAGGCGATCCTGCCTCGCGCGGCACGCAATGCCGAGGTGCTGGCGGCAACGCGCCTGCGCTTCATCCGTTCGTCCTCGGCGTCGCTGCCGGCGCAAGTGATGGCTGAACTGGAAGCGACCTTCGGCTGTCCGGTGATCGAATCCTACGGAATGACCGAGGCCGCGCACCAGATGGCGTCGAACCGGCTGCCGCCGGGCCAGCGCAAGCCGGGCAGCGTCGGGGCCTCCGCCGGTCCGGACGTGGCTGTCATGGCGCCCGACGGGCGACTGCTCAAGGCCGGCGAGACCGGCGAGATCGTCATTCGCGGGCCCAATGTGACTGTTGGCTACGAGAAGAACCCGGATGCCAACGCCACCGCCTTCGCGCATGGCTGGTTCCACACCGGCGACCAGGGCGTGCTGGACGAAGACGGCTATCTCAGGGTCACCGGACGGCTCAAGGAGATCATCAACCGCGGCGGCGAAAAAATCTCGCCGCTCGAGGTCGACGATGTGCTGATGGACCATCCGGCGGTGGCGCAGGTCGTCACCTTCGCCATGCCGCATGACAAGCTTGGCGAGGAGGTGGCCGCGGCGGTTGTGCTGCGCGAAGGCATCAGTGCCACCGAGGGCGACATTCGCACCTATGCCGCGACGCGGCTTGCCGACTTCAAGGTGCCGCGCAAGATCCTGATCCTGGACGAGATCCCCAAGGGCGCGACCGGCAAATTGCAGCGCATCGGCCTCGCTGCCAAACTGGGGCTTTGACGATGAAGATCACCATCTTCGGCGCCGGTGCGATCGGCGGCTATCTCGCTGCCAAGCTTGCCATGACTGGGCGGACCGATCTTTCGATCGTCGCGCGCGGGGCGCATCTGG
Organism: Mesorhizobium sp. M1342; assembly: GCF_040317955.1. Lineage (NCBI taxonomy): Bacteria > Pseudomonadati > Pseudomonadota > Alphaproteobacteria > Hyphomicrobiales > Phyllobacteriaceae > Mesorhizobium > Mesorhizobium sp. M1342. Next base: position 130,665 of record NZ_JAMYLI010000006.1, read on the forward strand.
AAGCGATCAAGGCAAATGGCCTGCGCCTGATCGAGGACGGCCAGGAGACGTCCGTCCCCGTCCGGGCCGCCGCGAAAGCCGAGGAACTTGGCGTCCAGGATTATGTGGTTCTGGCGCTAAAAGCCCATTCCCTCACCTCGGCCCTTGACCAGATCGCACCGCTACTCGGGCAAGACACCGCCGTCGTCACCATGCAGAACGGCGTGCCGTGGTGGTACTTCCACGGCGTTGGCGGGCCGCGCGAAGGCACCAGGCTGAACGCGGTCGATCCCGGCGGCAAGATCTGGCAGCGGATCGGACCGGACCACGTCATCGGCTCGGTCGTCTATCCGGCCGTCGAGGTCGATGCGCCGGGCCTCATCCGCCATGTCGAGGGCAGACGCTTCTCGCTCGGCGAACCCTCCGGCGAGCGCAGCGAACGGGTTACGCTTCTGGCCGAGGAAATGGTCAAGGCCGGCCTGCAGGTGCCGGTGCGCGACGACATCCGCGGCGAGATATGGGTAAAGCTGTGGGGCAATCTGTCCTTCAACCCGATCTCGGCGCTGACCGGCAGCACGCTTGCCGCAATTGTCGCCGACGAAGGCACCCGCACGCTCGCTCGCACCATGATGCTGGAAGCGCAGGCGATCGGCGAAAGCCTCGGCGTGCGCTTTCCCATAGCGGTCGACCGGCGCATCAAGGGCGCCGGCGATGTCGGCGAACACAAGACCTCGATGCTGCAGGACCTGGAGCGCGGCCGGCCGATGGAGATCGACGCGCTGGTGAGCGCGGTGCAGGAACTTGGCCGGCTAACGGACAAGCCGACCCCGACCATCGATGCCGTGCTGGCGCTGGTGCGGCGGCTGGCGGTGGAACGCGGGTGTTATGGGTGAGGTGGGAAGGACAAGGCAAATCGGAGCCGTGGCGCGCGACGATCCAGGCCTTGAAGCGCCTTGGCCTCATATCCCCTTGACTGGAGTTAGCAGCATGCTGAACGCCATTCACCACGTCGCGCTCATCTGCACCGACTATGACCGGTCGCGACGGTTCTACGTCGAACTCCTCGGCCTCGATCTGATCCGGGAGGTCTATCGGGAGGAGCGGCAGTCATGGAAGGCGGATCTGCGGATCGGGTCGGCCCAACTGGAATTGTTCTCCTTCCCTGCACCGGCGATGCGGCCATCCCACCCAGAGGCTACAGGCCTGAGACATCTGGCATTTGCTGTGGCTAATCTTGAGCCCGTAATTATCCGCCTGGAAGCCGCAGGCGTTGCCTTTGAGCCAATCCGGATCGACCCATACACAGACCAACGGTTTACTTTTTTCAGAGATCCGGATGGATTGCCGCTGGAACTTTACGAAGCCTCATAAGGAACGGTTCGCTTTCGCGGCGGGCGCTGTGTACTGACGGTCTCGGTATCGGCGGACCGCGAATCTGTGCTAAGCGCCGCCCAACCAACCAAAGGACGACACCAATGAGCGAACTGACCGTGGCCGAGGCGACCGAGAGCATCTATGCCTCGCTCCGGGCGGACAATGCCGACATCGACGCACATATCGCGACGCTTAAGGCGGCGCTGACGCGGGAGGGGATAAAACAGGCGGTGTTCGATCCGACCAAACTGGCGCAGAACAACCGCTCGGGCCGCAAGTTGATGCAGGCTTATTTTCGGCAGCGCGGCGTGAGCGTGAAGTTCTCAGACTAGAGCCGCGCGCGCTCCCAACCGCACCACTGGGAGTTCTCGGCCGGTCCGTCGCCATCCGGACGTCGGGACTGTAAGTTCTAGTCCATGGGAGTTGTTTCAAGGCCGATCCTGGATCGCGGAGGGGATGTGACATGGTGGATTCTGACCGGATCGACAAGCTGATCGCAGCGGTGCCCCCCGCCTTGGCGCTTCGCGCCGGATTGGACCTTGGCATCTTCACCCGGCTCGGTGAAAGCGCGCTGACTGCTGACAGCCTCGGGGCCACGCTCAAAGTCGAACCCGATCGTCTGTCGCGGCTCCTCTACGCGCTCGCCAGCATCGGCCTCCTTGAAGTCAAGGATGGTGAATTTCGCAACGGAGCCGAAGCGTCGGCCTTCCTCGATGCGTCCAAGCCAAGCTATCGCGGCGGCGATCATGCGCTCCTGCGCGAGCTCTGGGGAGCCGACCTACTAACCGCCGAGTCGCTGCGGCAGAACCGGCCGGCTGCGCTGCACGACTTTTCCGAAGCGGGACCTGAGGCCGCGGCGGCCTTCAGCCGCATGCTCGCACCGGGTGGGGTGATTTTCGGCCGACATCTGGCCCAGGAGATGGACCTCTCGGCGGTCGGTTCGGTGATCGACATCGGCGGGGGTGCCGGGACCATACTGGTCGGGCTTCGCGAGCGGTGGCCGCACATTGCGGCGACGCTGATGGAACTGCCGACGGTCTCAGCGGTCGCGCCAGCCATCCTGTCGGAATACGGTGCCGACGACGTGGTTGTCGAAGAGGGGGACATAACCGTCGCGCCATCGGTCGGTCGGCACGATCTGGCGATCCTGAAGGCCGTCGTCCAGGTGCTTCCGCCGGACCAGGCGCGCAGTTCGATCCTGAACGCGGCGCGTTGCCTTACACATGGCGGCGAGATCGCAATTGCCGGGTGGGGTGTCGTCGATGACGACCGCCTCGGCCCGCCAGAGGGTGTCTTTCTCAATCTCACCTTCCTGAACCTCTATCGCCACGGCGAATCGTACACTGAGGGTCAGTATCGCGCGTGGATGACCGAGGCCGGATTCCGGGATATCTCCAGGTCGCGCCTGACGGACGGCTGCACGTTGTTTCGTTGACGCCTCACGGGCTGACTCAATAACAGCGATCTGCCGCGGCAAGTGCTTCGACGCGGTGAGCTTCGTCCAGTGCGCCAATCCGCCGGACCGATGCATAGAACCTGACATAGTCGCCCGAGCACAAGTCGAACAGGCGCAGAAACGCGGTCACCCGATCGCTATAAACGGACGTCGCGGCGAGCTTCGCGTTGTTGATCGGGGAGGCGAACCAGGCATCGTATCCCCGGTATCGGCCCCAGCGTCTGTCGCGCATGTGCCGGTAGCGCATCCGCAGCCGTTCAATAGCGGCCGTCTTTGCGGCCAGTTTTTGCTCCGAGGTGCCGGCGTTGGAATAGACTTGCGCCAACTCGTCCCGGGTCCGCGACACCAGCGCAAGAAATTCAGCCTTGCGTCTCCGGGCGGCTTCGTAACGGCGCAATGCGGCGGTATCGCCAGTCATGCGCAACCATTTTCTCACGCCGGTTGTTTCGACGGCGACAGCGAACGCCTCGTTGAATGCGGAATCGTCGTGCACGTAGACGCGCTGGTGGGCGAGTTCATGGAAAATCAGCCCTGCAAGATAGGTTTTATCCTCGCCGAACATCGTGCTTAGCAGCGGGTCACTTGACCAGCCGAGCGTGGAATATGCAGTGATGCCCGTCACATAGACGTCCATGCCCTGTTCTTGAAGTTCGACAGCGGTTTCAGTCGCGGACTTCCTGGAGAAATACCCCCGGTAGGGAACACAGCCGAAAACAGGAAAACACCATGTTCGCGGCGTCAGCGAAAATGCCGGCGCGGCGAAGACAGCCCATGTCACCGAGTCCCGACCAATGTCGACATAGCTGCGGTAGCTGTTGTTGTCGGGCAGCGCCAGTTCATCCGTTGCGAACTGTCGTATAGCGCTCGCCGATGCCATTCGGGCGCGCAACGCCTTCGGCGTCGAAGGATCCTCGATCAGTTTTCCGACATCCTGGCGTGCGGTCATGATCTGCAGATGACCCTTCATGGATTGCGCGTAGTAGGAAATGCTGGTGCAGCCGGTCACGCCGGACACCACGGTCATAACCGCAACCAATCGAAAGAATGCACGCATCACGATTTGTCCACAGCAGTGCTCACCCGTTCCGATGGGGTCGCGATTGCCCCAGGTCGCAAGCAGTCGCCTCGATTGATCGAGGTCTATAGTTTTCTGAAGAATCCGGACAGGTGCTCATTGTGGTGACGCATGTCACCACGCGCAAACCGCGTCCCACCAACCTGCAGCTGATCAGTCCTTTCCCGCCCGCCCGAAAATCCGCGCGTAAAATTCGCCGACGATGCCGCGCCGGAAGATCAGCACGCACACCATGAAGATCAGGCCGGTGGCGATGGTCACCGGAAAGCCGGAAGTGGCAAGCGTGTTTTCCAGGCCGATGACAAGGCTGGCGCCGATGATCGGCCCGACCATCGTACCGATGCCGCCGAGAAGCGTCATCAGGATCACCTCGCCCGACATCTGCCAGGTGACGTCGGTGAGCGTGGCGAACTGGAAGACGATCGCCTTGAGCGAGCCGGCCAGCCCGGCCAGCGCCGCCGACATGACGAAGGCGCCGAGCTTGTAGTTGGCGACGGAATAGCCCAGCGAAATGGCGCGATTCTCGTTTTCCCGGATCGAGCGCAGGATCATGCCGAATGGCGAATTGACGATGCGCCAGATGGCGAAGACGCCGATCAGGAACACCGCCAGCACGAAATAATACATGTTCAGCGAGACGTTCAGGTCGAGGACGCCTAGCAGCATGCCGCGCGGTATGCCCTGAATGCCGTCCTCGCCTTGCGTGAACGGCGCTTGCACGCAGAAGAAGAAGAACATCTGCGACAGTGCCAGCGTGATCATGGCGAAATAGATGCCTTGCCGGCGAATGGCGAAGAAGCCCATGACGAGGCCGAGCAAGGCCGCACCCGCCATGCCGAGCAGAATGCCGGCTTCCGGCGGCCAGCCCCAGACCTTGACGGCATGCGCGGTGAAGTAGGCGGCGCCGCCAAAGAAGGTTGCGTGGCCGAATGACAGCAGCCCGGTGTAACCAAGCAGAAGATTGAACCCGCAGGCAAACAGCGCGAAGCACAGCATCTTCATCAGGAAGATCGGATAGACCAGGAAAGGCGCCACCAGCAGCGCCAGGATGCCGAGCCCGACCAGCGTCCATTCAAGCCGTGCCGAGGTTTTGGCCGATGTCTCGCGAAGCGTCAGTTCCGACATGTCAGGCGTCCCTTCCGAACAGGCCGGCCGGCCGGACCAGAAGCACAATCGCCATGATGACGAAGACCACGAGGTTGGAGGCCTCGGGGTAGAAGACCTTGGTCAGGCCTTCGGCAAGGCCAAGCATGTAGCCGGTGACGATGGCGCCAAGGATCGATCCCATGCCGCCGACCACGACGACGGCGAAGACGACGATGATGAGATCCGACCCCATAAGCGGGCTCACCTGATAGATCGGCGCTGCCAGAATCCCGGCAAGCCCGGCCAGCGCGGAGCCGAGGCCGTAGGTCAGGGTCAGCAGCAAGGGCACGTTGACGCCGAAAGCCTGGACGAGGCGGGGATTCTCCGTCGCGGCGCGCAGGTAGGAACCGAGCCTGGTCTTCTCGATCAGCGCCCAGGTTCCGAAGCAGACGATCAGCGAGGCGACGACGACCCAGCCGCGATAGTTGGGCAGGAACATGAAGCCGAGATTGGTGCCTCCCGAAAGCAGCGGCGGCACGGCGTAGGGGTTTCCCGAGACGCCGTAATAGTAGCGGAAGATGCCTTCGAGCACGAGCGCGAGGCCGAAGGTGAAGAGCAGGCCGTAGAGCGGATCGAGATCGTACAGTCTCGACAGCGCAAGGCGCTCGACCACGATGCCGAAGGCACCGACGATCAGCGGCGCAAGGATCAAGGCGGGCCAGTAGCCGATGCCGAGATAGGTGAGAAGCAGATAACCGACGAAGGCGCCGAGCATATATTGGGCGCCATGGGCGAAATTGATGACCCGCAGCAGGCCGAATATGACAGCCAGGCCCAGGCTCAGCATGGCGTAGAACGAGCCGTTGATCAGGCCGACCAGCAACTGGCCGAGGAAAGCCTGAACGGGGATGCCGAAGATCATCGTCATGGCGCCATCATACACCCAGGACTTCGTGGAGCTGCGTCATGCGGTCCGGCAGCTCGCCGACCGGAAACCCCGCCACCACCTTGCCGTGCTCCATCAGATAGAAACGATCGGCGACACGGCTGGCGAAGCGGAAGTTCTGCTCCACCAGTAGGATCGTCATGCCGCGCTTTTTCAACGTCGCCAGCAACGCGCCAATGCGCTGCACGATGACGGGGGCCAAACCCTCCGTCGGCTCGTCGAGAAGCAGCATTTTCACACCGGTTCTCAACATGCGCGCGATCGCCAGCATCTGCTGTTCGCCGCCCGACAGCCTCGTGCCTGGACTGTTGCGCCGCTCCTTCAGATTGGGGAACAGGTCGAAAATCTCCTCGACGCTCATGCCGCCCTGCGCGACGACCGGCGGCAGAACCAGGTTCTCGTCGACGGTCAGCGTCGCGAAGATACCGCGCTCCTCCGGCACGAAGCCGATGCCTTGATGCGCGGTCCGGTGCAGCGGCAGCCGCATCAGATCCTGGCCGTCGAAAGCGATCCGGCCGGTTCGCTTGCGGATCAGCCCCATGATGGCGCGCAGCGTCGTCGTCTTGCCGACGCCGTTGCGGCCGAGCAGCGTGACCGTCTCGCCGGCAAACACCTCCAGATCGACGCCGTGCAACGCATGGCCCTCGCCATACCAGGCGTTGAGGCCGCTGACTGCAAGCAGAGGTGCGGCACTAGTCATCGGCGGTGCCCATATAGGCGATCTTGACGCGCTCGTCGCGGCTGACGGTGGCGTAGTCGCCGGCGGCCAGCACCTCGCCGCGCTGCATGACCGTTATCCAGTCGCAAAGGTCGGCCACGACGGTCAGATTGTGCTCGACCATCAGCACGGCGCGATCCCTGGCCACCGAACGGATGAGGCTGGAAACCGTGGCCACGTCCTCATGCCCCATGCCGGCCATCGGCTCGTCCAGCAGCAGCACTTTCGGATCGAGCGCCAGGGTCGTAGCGATCTCGAGCACGCGTTTCCTGCCATAGGAAAGGTCGCCGGCGAGCCTGTTCCTGGCGTCGTCGAGACCGACCGAGCGCAGCAATTCCTCGGCGCGCGGCGTCAGCCGGTCGAGCGCCGCCAGCGAGCGCCAGAACTGAACGCTGAGCCCGCCCGGCCGCTGCAGCGCGACGCGCACATTGTCGAGCACGCTGAGGTGCGGAAAAATCGCCGATATCTGGAACGAGCGCACCAGGCCCATCCGCGCGACCCTGGCCGGCGAGGTGCGGGTGATGTCGTGGCCGAGCAGCTCGATCCTGCCGCTGGTCGGCGCCAGGAACTTGGTGAGCAGGTTGAAGACGGTCGTCTTGCCGGCGCCGTTGGGTCCGATCAGGGCATGGATGTTGCCATGGCGGACATCGAGATCGACGTTTTTGACGGCGATGAAGCCGGCAAAGTCGCGCCGCAACCCGCGGGCGGAAAGCACCACAGGCGGCTCGTTCGCGCTCAGGTCAGTCGGCGCCATCGGCCGCGCCGATCACTGGCCGGCCGTCGGACAGCCGCTTTCCTTTTCGCTAAGGAAGGCCTCGTTGCCAGGAATGGTGGCGAGATATTTGTAGTAGTCCCACTCCTGGGTGCTCTCGGCTGGCGACTTGACCTGATAGAGGTACATGTCATGGACCATGTTGCCGTCCGCCTGCACTTTGCCGTTGGTTATCGCGGCGTCGTCCACGGGCATCGAATGCAGTTGCTTGGCGACCGCTTCGGTCTCGTCCGTGCCGGCCTTGTCGATCGCTTTCAGGTACTGCGTCACCGCCGAATAGGTCGAGGCCTGGATCATGTTCGGCATGCGGTTGGTGCGCTTGAAAAAGCGCTGCCCGAATTCGCGGCTCTTGTCGTCGCGATCCCAATAATAGCCTTCGGTCAGCACAACGCCCTGCGCCGCTTGAAGGCCAAGCCCATGCACCTCGGCCAGCGTGAACAGGAGTGCGGCAAGACGCTGACCGCCCTGCACGATGCCGAATTCGGCCGCTTGCTTGATCGAGTTGGAGGTATCGAGGCCGGCATTGGCCAGGCCGATGACCTTGGCGCCCGACGATTGCGCCTGCAGCAGGAAGGACGAATAATCGGTCGATCCCAGGGGATAACGCACCTCGCCCAGCACCTTGCCGCCATGGCTCTCGACGAACTTGGTGGTCTGATCCTTCAGCGAATAGCCGAATGCATAGTCGACGGTGACGAAGAACCAGCTGTCGCCGCCCTGCTGCACGAGAGAGCCGCCGGTTCCCACCGCCTGCGAATGTGTGTCATAGGCCCAGTGAAAGCCGTAAGGCGAGCATTGTTTGCCGGTCAGCTCCGTGGTCGCCGCGCCGGTGACGATGTCGATCTTCTTCTTTTCCTTGGAAATCCCCTGGACGGCGAGCGCCACCGAAGAGGTCGTCAGTTCCATGATGGCATCGACCTGCTCGGTGTCGTACCACTGCCGCGCGATGTTGGAGGCGATATCCGGTTTGTTCTGGTGGTCGGCGCTGATGATTTCTATCGGCGCTCCCTGCACCTTGCCGCCGAAATCCTCGACCGCCATCTTGGCCGCCTCGACCGACCACTTGCCGCCGAAATCGGCATAGACGCCCGACTGGTCGTTGAGGATGCCGATCTTGACCTTGCCGTCGGAAATGTCGGCGGCCGAGGCGGGGATCGCGGATGCGGCGAGAAGTGCCGCGGAAACGAAAAGGCTTACCTTCATGGTTGACTTCCTCCCATAGCGATGAATCCGACCGACCCTCCTACGATCGATCATCGCAATGGTATTGAACATGAGGAAGATAGGGACAGAGGGCAAGAGGCCGTCCCGGATTTCGTGTTCGAAGCGATGCGCTTTGGGGACAGAATGCCGGCGTTGAGCCCGAGATAGAAACACAAACACGTGAACCGCGACCCGCGGCGGTACTTGCCTCAGCCCTCGGCGGCGACGAGGTGGCCGTTGCCGACATCCCTCAGCGCCAGTTTCAACGGCGCCTCGCCGATCCTGCGGGTGGCGCTCGGGATCTCCTGGTCGAGGCGGGCGAAGCGGCTTCGCCGCTTAGCCGGATCGGGCACGGGCACGGCTTCGATCAGCCGCCTGGTGTAGGGATGACGCGGGTTGGAAAAGACCTGGTCGCGCGTGCCCATCTCGACGATCTGGCCGAGATACATGACGGCGACGCGGTCGGAGATGTTCTCGACCACAGCCATGTCATGCGAGATGAAGAGATAGGCGACGCCGAATTCGCGCTGCAATTCCTTCAACAGATCGAGCACGCGCGCCTGCACCGAGACGTCGAGCGCCGAGACGCTTTCGTCGGCGATGATCAGCTTCGGCCGCAGCGCAAGGGCACGCGCAATACAGACGCGCTGGCGCTGGCCGCCGGAGAATTCATGCGGATAGAGTTCCATCTGATCGGCCGACAGGCCGACGCGCTCGAACAGCGCGGCCACACGGTCGCTGCGCTCTTGCTTCGAGGCGATGCCATGGATCAGCAGCGGCTCGGCGACGAGTTCGCCGACGCGCATGCGCGGGTCGAGCGAGGCGTAGGGATCCTGAAAAATCATCTGCACGTCGCGGCGCACCGCCTTACGCTCGTCGCGGCCAAGGCCAGACAAATTGCGGCCGCCGATGACGACGCCTCCGCTGTAGGGCACCAGTCCGGCCAGCGCCTTGGCGGTGGTCGACTTGCCGCAACCGGATTCGCCGACCAGCGCCAGCGTCTCGTTGGCCGCGATCGAAAAGCTAACGCCTTCGACGGCGTGAACGCGCCGGTTGACCCGACCGAAGAAACCGCCATGCAGGTCGAAGCGGACATGCAGGTCCTTGACCTCGGCGACATTGGCCGATGCCGTCGTCGCCTCGGCCTCCCTGGATGTCTGTCGGCCGACGCCGCTGCCGATGCGCGGTACGGCGGCATGCAGTTCGCGCGTGTAGTCGGCTTGTGGCCTGGAAAAAATGTCGGCGGTTTTCCCCTCTTCGACCATGCGGCCATGCCGCATGATGATGACGCGGTCGGCCATCTCTGCGACCACGCCCATGTCGTGGGTGATCAGGATGACGCTGGTGCCGTGCTGGCGCTGCAGGTCGCGCAGCAGCTCCAGCACCTCGCCTTGCACGGTGACGTCAAGTGCCGTCGTCGGCTCGTCGGCGATCAGCACGTCCGGCTCGAGCGCCAGCGCCATGGCGATCATCACCCGCTGGCGCATGCCGCCGGACAGTTCGTGCGGAAACTGCTTCAGCCGGCTTTCGGCTTCCGAAATGCGCACCGCTTTCAGAGCCTCGATGGCGCGCTGGCGGACTTCGCCCTGCGACAGGCTGGTGTGTGCCTCGATGGATTCGGTGAGCTGCCGGCCGATCGACAGCACCGGGTTGAGCGAGGTCATCGGCTCCTGGAAGATCATGGCGATGCGGTCGCCGCGGATGCGCCGCATCCGGCGCTCGTCCAGAGTCGTCAGATCTGTATCGCCCAGATGGACTTTGCCGGATGAAATCCGGGCGGCAGGCTGCGGCAGAAGCTGCATGATCGCCAGTGCGGTCATCGATTTGCCGGAGCCGGATTCACCGGCAATGCAGAGCGTCTCGCCACGCGCCAAAGTCAGCGACAGGTCGGAGACGACCTCGCGCTCGCCGTCCTCACCGCGCACGCTGACGCAGAGGTTGGCGATGTCGAGTATGGGTTTGCTGGCGGCGATCATTGCGCGTGTGACCCGGAGGGGGATTTACTCCGGCACACCCCCCTCTGTCCTGCCGGACATCTCCCCCGCAAGGGGGGAGATTGGCGGCTTTGCCGCGGCGTCCATTCGTCACCGTTGAAAAGTGGCGAAGCCCGTCGTGACATCCGATCTCCCCCCTTGCGGGGGAGATGTCCGGCAGGACAGAGGGGGGTGCAGCGCCGGCCCAACCTCATTCAAACACGCAGCGCGGGAAGTAGAACGACACCACCCAGTTCGGCATGTCGACGATCTCGCTGATGCGGAGATCGCCGCAGACCGAGGCCAGCATGTAGGCCTCGACGGGGTCTATTCTGTAGCGGGTGGAAAGCAGGTCGACCATCTGGGCAACCGCCTCCTTTGCACCCGTCATCAGGTCCGGCCCAACTCCCGTCGTCACCTCATAGCCCTTGGCGTCGAGATGGCGCGTCACCGGGCCTGGCGTGGTGAAGCGCGGCGTCTTCAGCCTGGCGTCCTTGACCAGATCGAGCTTGAGCACGACGTTCATCGGGCTTTCGATCGCCGTGCCGCAGACCTCGCCATCACCTTGCGCGGCATGGGTGTCGCCGACCGAAAACAGCGCGCCCGCCACTTCCACCGGCAGGTACAGCGTGGTGCCGGCGGCGAGATCGCGGATGTCGAGATTGCCGCCGACGCGTCTTGGCGGGACCACCGAGTGGTGACCCTTTTCCGCCAGGGCGTTGCCGATGGTGCCGGCGAAGGGTTTCAGCGGCACCCTCGCATTTTTGCCGAACAGCGCCGGCTCGAGCGAGGCAGCGTCGTACTTCCAGATGTTCAGCGCCGGCTCCTTGAAGTCGTCGGCGAGCAGCCCGAAGCCCGGAATGTTGGCCGTCCAGCCGAAGCCGGACGGTTTGAACATCTCGATCGTCACCTTCAGTGCGTCACCCGGCTCGGCGCCCTCGACGAAGATCGGCCCGGTCACCGGATTGACGGTGGCGAAGTCGAGCTTGGCGACGTCGGCGACCGTGCTGTCGGCCTGCAACTGGCCACCGGAGGAATCGAGGCACTGGAACTCGATGGTCGAGCCGGGCGCCACCCGCTCGGCCGGGGCAAACGAATTGTCCCAGCCGAAATGATGTTGGCGCCCGTGGATGGTGTAGTCGCAGTTATTGCACATCTTTTACGTACACATTGTCGTAGTTGATCGGGATATGGACCGGGTCGACATAGAGGTTGTCGGCGCCGCCCATGCGCGCCGATTTCATGGTGAAGCGCTGCTCGTTGAAGACCGGCGCCCAAGGCGCGTCCTCCATCACCTTGTCGTAGATGGCGCTCCACATCTTGTCGCGTTCGCCAGCCTTGGCGGGATCGACCACCGAGTCGGCCTCGGCCGCCTTGGCGTCGAGATCCTTGTTGCAATACCACGACCAGTTCCAGCCGCCCGGCACCGCACCGGCGCAGCCGAGGATCGGGCCGTAGAAGTTCGACGGATCGGGGAAATCGGCGATCCAGGCCATGCCGCCGGACCAGATCATCGGTGCGCCGGCCTTGTCGCCGCCGGCGGCAATGACGTTTGCCTGGGCGAGCGACTGGATGCTGGCCTTGATGCCGATGGCCGCCAGGTCCTGCTGGATCGCCTGGGCGATGCGCGGGTTGGGATCGGTGTTCATGGCGAACAATTGCGTCTCGAAACCATCGGGATGGCCGGCCTCGGCAAGCAGGGCCTTGGCCTTGGCGACGTCATAGGGATAGCCCTTGTATTCCTTGTCGTAGCCCGGCATCGACGGCGGCAGCGGCTGATTGGCCGGCACGGCGCGGCCGTTGATGATCTGGATCACGCGCGCCTTGTTGATCGCCATGTTGACCGCCTGGCGCACCTTCACATTATCGAACGGCGCCATGGTGGTGTTCATGGTGACATAGCCGGTGTGCAGCTGGCCGCCTTCGACGACGCGCGCCTTCTGCTCGGGATCAGCCATCACCTCCTGGAATTTTGCCGGCGGAATGCCGTCGCCGGGCACGTCGATCTCGCCCTTCTGCAGGCGCAGCAGCGCAACGATCGGCTCCTGGCCGATCTCGAAGGTGATCTTGTCCAGATGCGGCAGGCCCTTGTGCCAATAGTCCGCATTGCGCTCGAAGACGATGCGCTGGCCGAGTGTCCACTCGGCGAGCTTGAAGGCGCCGGTGCCGACCGGATGCTTGCCGAAATCGGCGCCGTATTTCTCGACCTCTTCCTTCGGCACGACATGCGAGAAGTTGATGGCCATGACATGCAGGAAGGTTGCGTCGGGGCGGGTCAGTTCGAACTTGACCGTGTAGGGGTCGACGACGGTGACGCCGGAGAGGCTCTCGGCCTTGCCGGCGGCGACATCGTCATAGCCCTTGATCGAGCCGAAAAAGCCGGCGCCGGGGCTCTGGGTCTTTGGATTGGTGACGCGGTCGAGCGAATATTTCACGTCGTCGGCGGTCATTTCGCGGCCATTGTGAAATTTCACGCCATGGCGCAGCTTGAAGGTGAAGGTCTTGCCGTCGGGCGAGATCTCGTAGCTTTCGGCGAGGTCGGGTTTCAAATTGGTGGTGCCCGGCTCGTAGTCCATCAGCCCGTCGAACAGGCTCTTGATCATCGACCAGTTCTGCCAGTCATAACCGATCGCCGGATCGAGCGTGGCGACATCGTCCTTGTAGGTGATGGTGATGGCGCCGCCCTGCTTGGCGTTCGGGTCGACGGCGTCTTCGGCGCGAACACTTGTCATGCCGAGCATCAGCGCCAGCGCCGATACCGCTACCGTGGATGCGAGAAACTTTTTCATTTTTATGTTCCCTTTCTCTATCTGGTTTTCATTTTCATCTGAGCTTGATGCGGGGGTCGATGAAGGGCGCGATGACGTCGGCCAGCAGATTACCGAGCACGATGGCGAAGGCCGAGATCAGGGTGACGCCCATGATGATCGGGATGTCCACGCGCTGGATGGCCTGCCACGCCAGCTGGCCAATGCCAGGCCAGCCGAACACGCTTTCGACGACGACAATGCCACCCATGAAGATGCCGATGTCGATGCCGATCATGGCGATGACCGGCAGGATGGCGTTGGGCAGTGCATGGCGGAACAGGATGGCTCGCCGCGCCAGGCCCTTGGCGCGGGCGGTGCGGACATAATCCTGGCGCAGAACATCGATCATCGACGAGCGCATCATGCGGGCGTACCAGCCGGCGCCGAGTATGCCCATGGTCAGCGACGGCAGCACGAGATGACGCCAGGTGCCATAGCCGCCGATCGGGAACCAGCTGAGCCGCACGGCAAAGACGTAGAGCAGCAGCAGGCCGACGACGAATTGCGGCGCCGAAACGCCGACGAAGGAGGCGACCATCAGCGTCTGGTCGGTGGCGGTACCGCGCTTGACGGCAGCGATCAGGCCCATGCTCAGGCCGAGCAGCAGCTCGCACAGGATGGCGCCGACCATCAGCAACAAGCTGGCCGGCAGCCGTGAGACGATCAGCTCGGTGACTTCGGAGCGCTGGATGTAGGAGCGGCCGAGATCGCCGCTGATGAGCTTCGTGAGATAGCGCCAGTACTGGACGATGAAGGGCTGGTCGAGGCCGAGCTGCTGGCGGATGTTCTCGACCGTCTGCGGCGTGGCGCTGCGACCGGCGATCTGGCGCACCGGATCGGCGGGCAGGAGATAGAGCAGCGCGAAAGTGATCAGCGAGACGCCGAGCAGGATCAGCAGCGACTGGATCAGGCGGCGGCCGAGATAGGCGATCATGCCCGGCCCCTCTGCGTCGGATCGAGGATGTCGCGCAGTGCGTCGCCGATCAGGTTGAAGGCCAGCGCCAGCGCCAGGATCGCGGCACCGGGGAAGAACACCAGCCAGGGTGCGGCCTGGAAATAGGTCTGGTTCTCGAAGATGATGTTGCCCCACGACGCCGTCGGCGGCTGCACGCCGATGCCGAGGAAGGAGAGTGTCGCCTCGAGCAGCACCGTGGTCGAGATGCCGAGCGTGCCCCAGACGATGATGGTCGGCAGCAGATGCGGCAGGATATGGCGAAACAGGATGCGCGGTGCACTCGCCCCTATGGTGCGTTCGGCGTCGATGAATTCGCGCTCGGCCAGCGAAGAGGTTTCGGTGTAGATGACGCGGGCGGTCTGCACCCAGTTGACCAGCGCGATGACCATGGCGACGATCCACAGGCTGGGCTCGAACACCGCCGCCAGGCAAATGGCGAGCAGCAGTGCCGGAAACGCCATCATCAAATCCGTGAAGCGCATCAGCGCGCTGCCGATCCAGCCACGGAAATAGCCGGCGACAACACCGACCAGCGTGCCGATGAACAGCGCCACGCCATTGGCGACGATGCCGATGATCAGCGAGGTGCGGGCGCCGTAGAGGATGCGGGTCAACAGGTCACGGCCGAGCAGGTCGGTGCCCAGCCAGAATTTTGCATCCGGCGGCAAGGGCGAGCCCTCGATGGTCAGGCCGTCGAACATCTGCTCGTTGGGATCATAGCCAGTCAGCCATGGCGCCAGCACGGCGCCGGCAACGACAATGGCGACGATCATCAGCCCAAGCAGTGCGAGACGGCGCCTGACCAGCCGGCGCCAGACGCCGGCGCGTGGTTTGACCGGCATGCGCCCTGGCGCGGTGAGATCAGGCGCGATGGGACTGGTCATCGCCGCCTTCTTCCCCTGTTGCTTCTTCACTTGTCATTGCCACGATCCGCCGCGCGGCATCCTCGACGCTGATCTGCCAGCTCATAGCCAGCGAGCGAAGCTGCGCATAGGCGCGGCCGTCATCGGTGCCTTTCGCCAGTGCGGTGACCGCGCGCACGATGGTCTGGCGCTCGGCGACGCGCTGGCGAAGCGAGGCAATCTCACTGGCCAGGTGTTTTCGCGCCTCGAAACTCTGGCGCGCGATCAGCAGCGCGCTGTAGACGCCGGCATTGCCGACCGGCTTCAGGAGCTGGGCATCGGCCTTGTGCGACAGCGCCCATTCGATGCGGCCCGGCGCCTCGGAGCCGATCAGCGCCACCAGCGGCATCGGCGCCTCGCCCGGCTTCCAGGGGAACTGCTCGTCGAAACCGAGATCGGCGTCGAAGAACACGAAATCGGCCGCCAGCGCCTCGGGCGGCAGTTCCGGCCAGCAGTCCAGCGTGATCAGGCCGATGGCCGACAATTGCCTGGTGATCGCCTGCACCGTCGGATGCGGGCGATGCAGGATAAACGCCTTGGCGCCGCCGAGATTGGGGATGCGTGGGGCTCTCGTCACGACACCACCCTCAGGCGTGGGCGGCCGAATGTTTTTGCCGGGTCGTAGCGCGACAGATAGGGATCCGGCGCGACTTCGTCTTCGCGGCTGACGACCTCGAAGAAGCCGTCCGCGATCCGCCCGATGATCACCGGCAATGTGGCGTGCTGCGAGTGCGCGTCGATGGCGATCGGCCCGAGCCGGGTGGAGAAGCGGCGTTCTGCGAAGGCTCTGGAAAATTCCGCCGGACCGGCTTCGGGATTGCTGGAGAGCACGTCGGCCATCACCTGCACGGAGGCATAGGCGGAGGCCTCGAAAGACGAGGCGAAGGCGGCCGGCCGCGGCGCGAAGTACGGCCCGACCGATAGATGTCCCTTGCCGGATTCACCGATCGCCGGCAGCTCACCTTCGGTGAGGTTGCAGGAGATGACGGGACAAGTCTCGGGACTGAAGGCGGCATCCTCGTGACCTAGGTCGCGATAGGCCGCGAGGAAGGCGTAGGACGAGGTGCCGATCAGGTTGTTGAGGATGAAGTTCGGCCGCGTGGCGCGGATTTCCGCGATCAGACGCGACACGTCGGTCTCGCCGATGCGCAGATAGCGTTCGCCCAGAACCTTGCCGCCGGCATCGGCGATCAGGTCGCGGGCGACGCGGTTCATCTCCCAGCCCCAGATATAGTTCGAGCCAAGCAGGAAACCGTTGGCGCCGAAACGCGGCACGACATGCGCCATCAACGGCACCAGATGCTGGTTGGGGCAGGCGTGCATGTAGACGACGTGCTCGTTGGCCTCGAAGCCCTCATAGGGGCAGGCGTACCACAGCATGCCGCCCGCCTTCTCGAGCACCGGAATGGTTTCCTTGCGGCTCCACGAGGTGACGCACCCGACGACATGGCGCGCGCTGCTGGTCCTGAAAATATCCTCGCACAGCGTTGCGTAGCGGTCGGCATTGCTTTGCGGATCGCGCTCGACCGGCACCAGTTCGATACCTGAGCTGCGATCGGCGTTGATGTCGGCGATGGCGCGCATGGCGCCGATGCGGCACGCATCGGAGACGAGCTGATAGCTCCCCGAGCGGGAATATAGGATGCCGATCTCGATACGCCGTTTCAAACAGATCCCCAAAATGACAATGCCTCGCAGCCAGCGCCGGGAGGGCGAGGCATACGAGGCATTCTTGCCGCCCGGCGATCAGAGCCGGTATTTTGCGCTAGCGTATTCTGTCCGGCGGGTCAGTCAAGCCCTCAACGATATTTGCGTGACCGTCATCGCCGTTTCGCTGCCACTGGCCTCTGACCGTGTTGACGCGCATAGGTCACGCAGGCGTCCACCGTGCTGACACAAAGCGCGTCGCGCCTGTTCGGCATATTGTTGTCGCCGGCGTAGGCAACTTCGGCGACGCGACCGTCGACCATGCGAATTTGCGTATCGCAATAACCGCCGGGAGCGACATTGACGGAGCCACCGACCGCCGGGATCGCGCCCAATGCCATGGTTGGGACGACGATGCTGAGATTGCCGCGCTGAACGACGCGCTTATAGGACCAGATCTGGCCCGATCGGCCGGCGTCCGCGGTGGCGGTCGGAAACCCCGCGCACATGCGGACGTCGGCTTCGCTGAGGCCGACCATCTCCTTGCGAGCCGCCGCCGCGGTGGGGTCAACCTTGGCCACGCGCGACGTATCGTCGGGAACGACGCAGGAAGACTGGATGCCAACGAAGAGAATAGGAAGGGCAAGCTTTTGAATGCAGGAAAATATCATGCCGACCGTCAGATTGGTCCGATGTCAGATTTGCGTGGCACCCGCCGCTCCTTTCTACCTAGGCAGGCAGGCGAAGGGATCAACCCGTTCAGCTTCACGAAAAAGTGGCTGTGGCTGCAACATCGAGGATTGCGCGTCACGGGGTCTGCATTTCACGCAGGATCAATGGCCCTGCAAGTGCTTCCGGCGCCAGGCGGCGGGCGCTTCGCCGACTCGCGCGCGAAAGAACCGTGAAAAATACGCCGGGTCGTCGAAGCCGATCTCGTAGGCGATGTCCTCCACCGTGCGTACGGTGAACAGCAGCAGGCGCTTGGCCTCCAGCAGCCGCCTTTCGCTGACGACCCGCTTGACGCCGGCGCCCAGAACCGCATGGGCAGCCTTGTCGAGAAGATGCGGCGTGGTGGCCAGCGCCTCGACGTAGCGATCGACCGGCCAGTTGTCGCGGAAATGCGTGTCGGCGAGCCGACGCAGGCCCCGCGCCAGCGAAGCATCGGAAGAGGCGGCGGAGGCGGTCACGCCGGGGCTGAGGCGCGCAATTTGGGAGAGTGCGACGGCGATCAGCGCCGGCAGGACCCTGTCATTGCCGGCTTGCGCCTCGGCATATTCGGCGGCGATCATCTCCAGCACCGCCGCCAGTCTCGCCCACGCTGCGTGTCGTGGCAGACCGTCGGCAAAGACCGGCCTGTCCAGCGGCAGCAGGCTGTGAGCGGCGATGGCCGCGAGCGCGCCGTCGGCGACCGAGACGACGATGGCATCGGTGCCGGGTCCGATCGAGAAGCCATGCACGACAGCGCTCGGCACGAAGCTGACGGCAGGCGCCGAAAAGTCCCAGGACCGGTCTTCGATACGGTAGGTGCCGGAGCCGCTGGTCCAGTAGGTGATCTGGCCCATCTGCGGATGCTTGTGCGCCGCAACCTGACCAAGATGGATATTGCTGCGCGCAAGCACCGTCTCGACATGCAGGAAACCGACATCGAGCGGCCGCACAGGCTCGCCATAGACGAAGAAGTCGGGGATGGAATTCTGGCTCATGGCGCCTGAAAAAGTCCAATCGGTTTTGCCGTTCCGTCCATAACCAATGCATGCCCAAGGCGCTAGTGTTGCGACTCAAGAGGAGGACCATCATGCGATCAGAAGACTTCCGCGTCGACAAGGCACGGCCGTTCACCGGGGCCGAGTATCTGGAGAGCCTGCGCGACGGCCGCGAGGTCTATATCAATGGCGAACGCATTGCCGATGTCACCACGCACCCGTCGATGCGCAATTCGGCGCGGTCGCTGGCGCGCCTCTACGATGCGCTGCATGATCCCCTGCGACGGGACACGCTGACTTCGCCGACCGACACCGGCTCGGGCGGCTACACCCACAAATATTTCCGCGTCGCCAAATCCTCTGGCGAACTCGCCGCCCAGCAGACGGCGATCGCCGAGTGGTCACGCATGTCCTATGGCTGGATGGGGCGCACGCCCGACTACAAGGCGGCGCTGATGAATACGCTCGGCGCCAACGCAGACTGGTACGGGCCGTTCAGGGACAATGCCCTGTCCTGGCACAGGCGTGCCCAGGAAGCCGTGCTGTTCATGAACCATGCCATCGTCAACCCGCCGATTGACCGCCACAAGCCGGCCGAACAGGTGAAGGACGTCTTCGTCCACATCACCAAGGAGACGGATGCCGGCATCTACGTCTCCGGCGCCAAGGTGGTGGCGACGTCCTCGGCGCTGACGCACTATAACTTCCTGGCGCAGGGATCGGCGACGGTCACCGAGGATCCGTCGCTGTCGGTGATGTTCATCGTGCCGATGAATGCGCCGGGGATAAAGATGTTCTGCCGCGTCTCCTACGAGCAGACGGCCAACACGGTGGCGGCGCCGTTCGACTATCCGCTGTCGTCACGCTTCGACGAGAACGACGCGATCCTGGTGCTCGACAATGTCTTCATCCCCTGGGAGGACGTGCTGGTGCTGCGCGATGCGCAGAAGATCCTGTCCTTCCACCCGGCGTCCGGCTTCATGCATGGCTACTGCTTCCAGGGCTGCACGCGTTTCGCCGTCAAGCTCGATTTCCTCGCCGGCCTGCTGGCCAAGGCGCTGCGCGCCACGGGCGGCGATGCTTTCCGCGGCAACCAGGCGGCACTGGGCGAGGTCATTGCACTGCGGCACATGTTCTGGAGCTTTTCCAACGCCATGGCCTACAACCCGATCCCGTGGGCGAATGGTGCGGTGCTGCCCAATCTGGAAGCCGCGCTCGCCTACCGCACCTTCATGTCGGAAGCCTATCCGCGCGTCATCGACACCGTGCGCCGGGTGATCGCGTCCGGGCTGATCTACCTGCCGTCGTCGGTGCGCGACTTCAACAACCCCGAGATCGACAAGTATCTGGCGCAATATGTGCGCGGCTCCAACGACATGGGCCACATCGAGCGCATCAAGATCATGAAGCTTTTGTGGGACGCGACCGGCACCGAGTTCGGCGGCCGTCACGCGCTCTACGAGCTCAACTATGCCGGCGCGCCGGAAGAGGTGCGGCTGCAGGTGCTGAAAGGAGCTGAACGCGGCGGGCGGCTGAAGGCGATGGAAGAGCTCGTCGACACCTGCATGGCCGACTATGACGAGAATGGCTGGACGGGCGATACCTGGTTCAATCCGCTTGTCTCAACGGCCGAGTGAAACCAGATGGCCACGCAGATTTCGAAAACCGATTTCCGCGACGCCATGGCGAGGGTCTGCGCGCCGGTCAACATCGTCACCACCGATGGCCCGGCAGGGCGCGGCGGCTTCACCGCCACCGCCATGTGCAGCGTCTCCGACGAGCCGCCGACGCTGCTGGTGTGCATGAACGGGCGCTCGACGCAGGCCGCCATGTTCCTGTCCAACCAGCGCTTCTGCGTCAACGTGCTGACGCATGACCAAATGCATCTGGCGGGAAAGTTCGCCGGCGCGACCAGGGACATGGAAGCGCGCTACTCCGCCGCACGCTGGCAGACGCTGACCTCCGGTACGCCGGCGCTGTCGGATGCGATCGTCAATTTCGATTGCGAGATCGAGACTGTGCATATCGTCGGCACGCACAATGTCATGATCGGCCGCGTCATCGATGTCCGGCACGGCAGCGGCGGTTCGGCCCTGCTCTATGTCGACCGCAACTACACGCAGCCGACGCGGCTGGGCAGCTTTGGCGGGTGAAGCCGGGTGTCAGACGGTTTGGTGGCGGGGATGCCTCCGCCTATCCCGTACGCGGCCGTGCCACCAGCCAGTCTTTCACCCCCGCCGATCCAGCCTCGCCACCAGCCGGTCCCCCGCCCACTGGATGCCGCAGACCAGGACGATCAGCACGATGACCACGGCGATCATGATGGACGTCTCAAATCGTTGATAGCCGTAGCGGATTGCGAGGTCGCCGAGGCCGCCGGCACCGATGGCGCCGGCCATGGCCGAGGCACCGATCAGCGTCACCAGCGTCACCGTGAAGCCGGCGACAATGCCGGGCAGGGCTTCCGGCACCAGCACCTCGCGGATGATCGTCCAGCGGTTGCCGCCCATGGCGCGCGCCGCCTCGATCAGCCCGCGATCGACTTCGCGCAGCGACACTTCGGCGATGCGCGCATAGTAGGGCGTGGCGGCGATCGACAGCGGCACGATGGCCGCCCATGTGCCGATCGAGGTGCCGACGATCAGCCGCGTCACCGGGATGAGCGCGACCAGAAGAATGATGAAGGGCACCGAACGGAAGCCGTTGATGACGGCGCCAAGCGACCGGTTCACCCACAGGCTTTCGGCAATCCCGCCGCGTTCGGTGGCGATCAAGGCCAGGCCGAGCGGCAGGCCGAAGACCAGCGAGATGAGGCCGGAGGCGGCCGTCATCAGCACCGTCTCCCAGATCGAACGCAGCAGAAGTTCAAACAGGATCGGCGACATGGCCAAGCACCTCCACCCGCGCCTGGCGGGCCTTCAGGAATGTGATGATGTCAGCGAGATGATTTGCATCGCTGCCGGGAACCGAAAGGAACAGCGTGCCGACCGGCTGCTGCTGGATATGGTCGATGCCGCCATGGACGAGGCGGAAGGTGCCTGGAACAGCCGTGGCAAGGTCGGACAGCAATGGCCCGCTTGCCGCTTCGCCGGCCACATCCACGCGCAGGATCGTCTCCGCGCCGGCCCCCGGCAGCAGCCGGGCCGCCAGTTCGGCTGGCAGCTGCGGCCGGATGGCGCCGAGCAGGCTTCTGGTGATGTCCGAGCGCGGGTCGGCGAACACCGACCAGACCGGGCCTTCCTCGACGATGCGCCCGGCATCGATCACCGCCACGCGGTCGGCGATCGAGCGGATCACCTCCATCTCATGGGTGATCAGCAGGATGGTCAGGCCGAGCTGCCGGTTGATATCCCTGAGCAGCGCAAGGATCGAGCGCGTCGTCTCCGGATCGAGCGCCGAAGTGGCTTCATCCGACAAAAGCAGCGCCGGCCGTGCTGCCAGCGCCCTGGCGATGCCGACGCGCTGCTTCTGGCCACCCGACAGCGACGCCGGATAGGCTTTTGCTTTCTCCGACAGGCCGACGAGATCGAGCAGTTCGGCGGCGCGCTTCAGCCTCTCGGCTTTCGGGCGCCCCTCGATCTTGAGCGGTAGCGCCACATTGTCCTCGACGGTCTTGGCCGACAGCAGGTTGAAATGCTGGAAGATCATGCCGATGCGTCGCCGCAACGGCTGCAGGTCGCGCTCGCCTAGCCGGCTGATCTCGCGGCCCTCGATGAACACCTCGCCGGAGTCAGGCCGTTCCAACCCGTTCAGGCAGCGGATCAACGTCGATTTGCCGGCGCCGCTGCGGCCGATGATGCCGAGGATCTCGCCCTTGCGCACCGTCAGCGACACGCCGTCGAGCGCCGGCGTCACACCGAAGCGGCGCTTCAGGTCGACAAGGCGCACGACGTCCTGAGACGCGTCGGGCCGGGCCTGGGTCGGATCGGCGGTGTCCCCGGATGCCGTGATATGCTGGTTCATGAATGTTCCTGTTCTCCGAAAACGCAATCGCGGCCCGCGCCTGAGCGCGAACCGCTGTTGCTCTCGAACCGGACTTCCGGCCGAGGATCGGATCAATAGGCGCTGAGGCCGGTGCCCTTGTAGACCTTGTCGAACTCTGCCTTCACCGCCTCGTTCTGATAGGACGCGACCAGTGTCTTCACCCAGGCCTCGTTCTCATTGCCGGCCTTCACCGCGATGAAGTTGCGGTAGGGATTGTCGGCGATGGGCTCCTGCGCGATGCGGTTTTCCGGCGTCAGGCCGCTTTTCAGCGCCCAGTCGGTGTTGACCACGGCCGCGTCGAGATCCTCGACCGAGCGGCCGACGATGCCGGCGTCGAGTTCCTTGATCACCACCTTCTTCGCATTCTCGGCGATGTCGGCGGTGGTGGCCAGAATGCCGGTGCCGTCTTTCAGCTTGATCACGCCCTCGTTCTGCAGCACGCGCAGCGCCCGGCCTTCGTTGGATGGGTCGTTCGGCACGCCGACGACCGCGCCCTCGGGCAGGTCGGCGACTGCTTTGTACTTCTTCGAGTAGAGGCCGATCGGCCAGACGCCGGTATAGCCGACACGCACGATGTGATAGCCTTGAGTCTTGATCTGGTTGTCGAGATAGGGCTGGTGCTGGAAGGCGTTGGCGTCGATTTCGCCGCGCTCCAGCGCCTCGTTGGGCTGGGTGTAGTCGTTGAACACCACGGTCTCGATGGCGAGGCCCTTTTCGGCCGCCTGGGCGACGACGACGCGCCAGACATCCTCGTCCTCGCCGCTGATGATGCCGACCTTGATCGCCTTCTTGTCCTCGGCGAACGAAGCATGCGGCGCCATCAAGCTGCCGACCGCGACGGCCGATGCGAACAGCAGAGCCAAGCCGCTGCGCCGGCTGATGGTTGACCCTGAGGAAGATGGCAAAGTGTTTTTGAAGTCGGACATGATTGATCTCTGCGGTTGTGAAGTCATGCGGCCAAGCGGACTGCCTAGCCTTGATCACATCGTCAGGAATTCTATTGATTTAATCAAAGAACGCGTTTCGCCGTTCTCGCCAAAGCCAGGAATATTCTCTCAAAAATTCCAACGAAGAGAGAACAAGACGGCGCTCGGCCGACCGCCGCCGGATCTAAGGCGATCCTGGGCATCTCCGTGGGAAGGTCAGATCGGAGGCAGGCCAGCGCCACGGTTGGTCTCAAAGCGCGATCCACGCGGTCTTGAGTTCCAGATATTTCTCCAGCGCGTGCAGCGACTTGTCGCGGCCGAAGCCCGACTGCTTGACGCCGCCGAGCGGCACGGTGATGTCGGCGCCGCCATAGGTGTTGACGTGGACGACGCCGGCATTGATGGCGCGCACCATGCGATGCGCGGTGGAGAGGTTGGCGGTCCACACCGCGGAGGCAAGCCCGTAGACGGTCGAATTGGCAAGCCGAACCGCCTCCTCCTCGGTTTCGAAGCGCATGACGCCGAGTACGGGCCCGAACACCTCCTCACGCGCAAGCTGCATGTCTTGCGTGACGTTCTCGAAGATCGTCGGCGCCATGTAGCTGCCGCCGGTCTCGGTCAGGATCCGCTTGCCGCTGACGAGACGGGCACCTTCTTCCGTCGCCCTGGTGACGAAACCGAGGTTCTTGTCCAGCTGTTCGGCGCTCGATACCGCACCGATGTCGCTGGCGAGATCGAGCGGATCGCCGACTTTCAGCTGCGTCGTTGCCGCGACAAGTTCGTCCATGAAACGGTCATAGACCGACGCCTGGACGAGCAGGCGCGAGCCGGCGACGCAGACCTGGCCGGAATTGCGAAAAATGCCGTTGGCCGAGACGACCGCCGCCTGTTTCAGGTCGGGAGCATCGGCAAAGACGATGTTGGGCGACTTGCCGCCGAGTTCGAGGAAGGCGCGTTTCAGGTTGGAGCGAGCGGAATATTCGAGCAGCCGTCGGCCGACCGGGCCGGAACCGGTGAAGGCGATGGCGTCGACATCCATATGCAGGCCGAGCGCCTCGCCGGTAACCGAACCACGGCCGGTGACGACATTAAGCACACCGGCGGGAAGTCCGGCCTCGCTTGCCAGTTCGGCCAGCCGCAGCAGCGTCAGCGAAGCGATTTCCGGCGGCTTGACCACCACGCAATTGCCGGCGGCAAGCGCCGGCGCAATCTTCCAGGCGCCGATCATCAGCGGAAAATTCCACGGCACGATGACGCCGACGACGCCGAGCGGCTCCTTGTGGATCAGTCCCAGAACATTGTCGGCCGTCGGCGCGATCTCGCCATAGACCTTGTCGATGGCCTCGGCGTAGTAGCGGATGGTGCCTGCCGCCGACAGCGGTTCGGCCTTGTAGGCCATGCCGATCTCGGTGCCATTGTCGCGCACGCCGAGCACGGCGAGCTCGTCGGCATGCTTTTCGACCAGCTCGGCGAATTTCGTCAGCACCTTCTTGCGAAAGGCCGGCGCTGATCGCGACCACGAGCCCTTCTCGAACGCCTTGCGCGCCGACTTCACGGCGCGGTCGATATCGGCGGCGTTGCCGTCGGCGATGCTGGCGAAAGGTCGGCCGTCGATCGGCGACGTCACCGGCAGGCTTGCGCCGCTTGTTGCCTCGATCTGCACGCCATCGATGAACAGGCCCCGCGCGCCGATCTCCGTCTTGCGCAGCGTGTCGATGGCACTCTGACTGATCATGGGTGACGGACTCCAAGGGAAACATGCAATGTGGTTGGCGCGCGGAATTCCCAGCCGCGAAACACCGGTTCCTTGCCCTGCACAAGGCTGAGATCGGGGAACCGCTGGAGCAGCAGTCTTACCGCAAGGCACATCTGCTCACGCGCGAAGAACCGGCCCGAGCAGAAATGATGGCCGAAGCCGAAGGCGGCATGATTGCCTTCGTCGCGGTTGATGTCGAAGCGGTCGGGATCGGCAAAGCGGCTCTCGTCGCGGCTTGCTGAGGAGACGAGTGCGGCGACGGCGGCACCGGCTGGAATCGTCACGCCGCCAAGCTCGACCGCCCGTGTCGTCTGCCGCGTCTGCGTGCCGATCGGCGCCACCCAGCGCAAGCCTTCATCGACCGCCTTTGGCACGAAGGTCTCGGGATCGTCGAGCACCTGCCGCAATTGTTCAGGATGCGAAAGCAGGCCGGCGAGGATCGAGCCGGCGCCATGTCCGGGCTCCTGCATGCCGCCGAGCAGGATGACCTTGATGCTCGGCATCAGGAAGTCGATCGGCCGTGTCGTGCCGTCCGGCATGCCGTCATGCAGCATATGCGACAGCGCGGAGTCGTCAGGCGCACGCGCAAGCCTCTCCAGCGTCGGCAGGATGGCGTCGCCGACCTCGGCGCTGATCGCGTCGGCTATTTGCTGCCGCTTCGCGTCGTTCTCGAAATTGATGGCGCCCTGGGCAAGGCCGTAGAACCAGCGGCGCAGCGTCGGCATGTCGATGTCGGCAAGGCCGAGCGAGCGCGCCAGGCTGAGCGTCGACACCGGCTCGAAATAGTCGGCCATCAGCTCGGCCGCACCCTGTTCGGCGATCCGGTCGAGGTAGGGCTCGGCGATCGATCGCACGAGGTCGCCGGCATAGGCGGCGACGGTGCGCGGCCGGTATTTCGGGTCTACGCCCTGGCGCAGCTGCTTGTGCGTCTCGCCATCGGTGGTCAGGATGGTCGGCTTGCCGAAGGAGCGCTCGACCGGCGATGAGCCGACGACGGCGGAGAAGATGTCGGGCGACTTGG
Source organism: Mesorhizobium sp. M1342 (assembly GCF_040317955.1). Lineage (NCBI taxonomy): Bacteria > Pseudomonadati > Pseudomonadota > Alphaproteobacteria > Hyphomicrobiales > Phyllobacteriaceae > Mesorhizobium > Mesorhizobium sp. M1342. The sequence goes on from NZ_JAMYLI010000006.1 coordinate 156,951, forward strand.
CGACGCTCTCGACATCCTTCCAGCGCGTGACGAACCACAGATTGACCGCCGGCACGAAGGTAACGGCGCACTGCGCCTGAGCTCTGCATAGATCGGGTAGGGATCTGCTTCCAATGCCTCGACGGTGATATTTTCGGCAAAGCTCAAATCCGCCACTCCCCTTTGTGGTGTAAGGGGCGGCGTGGCACGCCCCCCCTTTGCTTTTCTCAATCTTTCAGCGGCTGGCCGAGGTTTTTGAACGCGACCGGATCGCGGCTCTTCAGCGCGCTGGCCAGCAGCAGGCCGACGATCGCGGCGATCAGCACCAGCCCCGGCAGGAACACGCCAAGGAAACCGCCGGCCCCGGACAGGCTGCCGAAATTGATGACGATCAGGTAGATGATGATGACGAAGGCGATGAAGGTCAGCCCGGGCAGGATGGTGGTCTTCATCGCGTTCTCCTGCGTCGATGGATTGGCGCGGAAGAACATCACCACGGCAAGCGAGGCCACCGCCATCATGACGATGACGCCGAGTGTCGCGACGTTAGTCAGCCAGGAGAACAGCGCCAGCACCGGATCGAGGCCGAGCACGGCGAAGAGGCCGACGACGACCGCGGCGAGCACGCTCTGGATGATGGAAGCGACATGCGGGCTCTGGTGCACCGCATGCGTCACGCCGACCGTCTGCGGCAACAGTTTTTCGCGGCCCGAGACATAGATATAGCGCGCAACCGCATTGTGGAACGCCAGCACGCCGGCAAACAGGCTCGACACGAACAGGATGCTCATCGCCTGCGACAGCATCGTGCCGGCGTAACGATCCGACAGGCCGAACAGGAAGGTCGTCGGATCCTGCAGCCCTTGCAGCGTCGGCAGCAGCTTGTCGACACCGGCGCCGACCGCCATCAGCCATGCCGTGAGCATGTAGAAGACACCGATCAGCACGACCGAAAAATAGGTGGCGCGCGGAATGGTGATCTTTGGATCGCGTGCCTCCTCGGCATAGATCGTCGTCGCCTCGAAACCGATGAAGGCGGCAAAGCAGAACAGGATGGCGATGGCCGGCGAGCCGCTGACGATCTGGCTCCAGCTGAATGGCGCCGCCGACAGGCCGCTGTCGCCGCCGGTCTTGAGGATGGCAATGTCGAGGACCAGCACCACAAGATATTCGCACAGCACCAGCACCGTCAGGATCTTGGCGGAGAGGTCGACCTGTCGGTAGCCGAGCACGGCCACCAGCGCGATGGCGATGAAGCTCCACACCCACCAGGGCAAATTGATGCCCCAGCCGGCGAACAGGCCTGATGTCGCGGCACCGAGCAGGCCCATGACCCCGATCTGCATGGCATTGTAGGACAGGATGGCGATCAGCGCCGTGGCGCCGCCGGCCATGCTGCCGAGGCCGCGCGCGGCATAGGCATAGAAGGCGCCGGCATTGCCGACATGGCGTGACATGGCGACATAGCCAACCGCGAACAAAAGCAGCAGCACCGTCACGATCAGATAGGTGCCGGCAAAGCCGGGGCCATTGCCCATCAGCATGCCGAGCGGCGTGCCGCCGGCGACTGCCGTGAGCGGGGCGGCCGCCGAAATCACCATGAAGGTGATGGCGCCGACGCCAAGACTGTTCTTGCGCAGCCTGTTGGCCGGCGCCTGTTCTGCAACTGCTGTCATTGATCCCTCCTGTTTGCAAACCCTCAGGCTCGCCGACCGAATGGCCTGTCCCATGGACTCTGGTGGTCGGTTCATTATTTGAACCGTTATTTTGAATATAGACTTGCAAACAATGCCGATGCCTGTCAAGTTAATTCACACGTTAAATGATTGCCCGGAATCGGGAGGCAAATTTGAGTACGGTCGGAAAAGCGATCTCGCTTCTGGAGCTGTTCAGCGTCGACGAGCCCGAGCTCGGCCTGTCCGATCTGGCGCGCCGCTCGGGCTTCGACAAGGCGACGACGCGGCGGCTGCTGATGGCGTTGACCGGCCATGGTTTCGTCGAGCAGGATGCGGGCACGCGGCACTATCGCCTTGGCGCCGGCCTGTCGCGGCTGGCACGCATCCGCGAAGCCCGCTTTCCCTTCCTGCAGACGGCTGTTCCGCTGGTGCGGGACCTGGCGGCATCCACGGCCGAGACCGTGCATTTGTCGGAATTCGGCGTCGACAGGCTGGTCACCGTCCATGTCGAGCATCCGGCATGGGCGAACCGGGTCAACATCGACATCGGTCAGTTGCTGCCCCTGCATTCGACCGCGTCGGGCATCGCCTATCTGGCCTTTGCACGCGACGAGACCGTCAAGGCGTGCCTGACGGGTTCGCTCGACGCGTTCACGGCCCATACACTGATCGAGCCGGCCGCCATCTCCAGATCCACGGGCGAGGCGCGCGAGCGCGGCTATTCGATCTGCGACCAGGGCTATGAGGAAGGTGTGATCAGCGTCGCGGCGGCAATCCGCGGGGCGGATGGCTTTGCGCTCGGCACCATCGCGGTGGCGGCGCCAAAGGCCAGAACGACGGCAGCCGCGATCGCCGAACGGGGACTTGCCGTGAGGGAGGCGGCACGGGAGATTTCCATGCGCCTCAACGGCGAAAACCTGCAAATCTTGAGGAGGCAGGCCTGATGCCCTTGGAGACAGCGCCCCGCATCCTGGTCATCGGCACCGGCGACACAAAGGCCGAAGAGCTGCTGTTCATGAAACAGTGCATCGATGCGTCGGGCGGCAGCGCCGTGATGATGGATGTCAGCGTGCTGGGCGACCCGCCCTACAGCCCGGACCACGACAAGCACGCCGTGGCCCGGGCTGTAGATGTGACGATCGCCGAGATCGTTTCGAGCGGTGATGAGAACACCGCCATGACGCTGATGGCCGGCGGCGCCGTGCAGCTGGTGCGCAAGCTCCATCAAAGTGGCGAGATCGACGCCTTCATTGCCATAGGCGGCTCCATGGGAACCGATCTGGCGCTCGACGTGGCGCTTTGCCTGCCGCTCGGCGTGCCGAAATTCGTCGTCTCGACCATCGCCTATTCGCATCTCATCCCGCCCGAGCGCGTCGCCCCCGACCTGATGATGATCCTCTGGGCGGGCGGACTGTACGGCCTCAACAACATCTGCAGGCTGGTCCTGTCGCAGGCCTGCGGTGCGGTCGTCGGCGCGGCTAAAATCGTACTGGCGTCTCGCGCGTCGGCGCAGGCACCGGGGCCGACCATCGGCATGACCTCGCTCGGCAGCAGCTGCCTGCGCTACATGAAGACGCTGAAGCCGGCCCTGGAACGGCGCGGCTATGACGTTGCGGTCTTCCACACCACCGGAATGGGCGGCCGCGCCTTCGAATCGATCGCCGGCCAAGATCATTTCTGCGCGGTCTTCGACTTCAGCCTGCAGGAAATCACCAATCATCTCGCGGGATCCGTCGTCAGTTCCGGCGCCGACCGGCTGGAGAATGCCGGCGCTCGCGGCATTCCGCAGATCGCCGCCCCCGGGGCGGTCGACATGGTCGATCTGCCGACCTGGCAGGATTTGCCGGCTAAATTCTCGACGCGGCCGTTTCATGCCCACAACAGGCTGATCGCTTCGGTCACCGTCGATGCCGACGATCGCCGCCAGGTCGCCAGGACCATCGCCGCCAAGCTCGGTGCCGCGAAAGGCCGCTCCGCCTTCATCCTGCCAACCGGAGGCATCCAGGAATGGGACGTGCAGGGTGAGCCGCTCTATGAACCCGAGGCTCTCGCGGCCTTCACTGACGAAATGCGCAGGGCTATTCCCGCCGGGGTCGAGTTCCACGAGATCGACGCTCACATCAACAGCGACGACTTCGTCGGCAAGGCGCTCGAGATCTTCGACCGCTGGGTCGAGGAAGGCATCGTCCCGCGCGGCAAGCCGGCCAAGGGAGTGGCAGCGTGAGTGCTGTTCCCGCCCAGGCGCTTGTCCTTGATTTCGGCGGCGTCGTCACCCGCACACTGTTCGAGACCCACGCCTTGACCGAACAGGCGCTCGGCCTCACGCCGGGGACGCTGCAATGGCGCGGGCCGTTCGATCCGCACGGCGATCCGCTGTGGCGCGCCATGCAAGCCGACGAGATCAGCGAGCGCGACTATTGGCGCACCCGCACAAGCGAGGTTGGCCTTCTCGTCGGCGAGGACTGGCAGGCGATGGAAACCTTCGTCCGGCGCGCGCGTGGCGCGGAGCCGGAAAAGGTGGTGCGGCCCGAAGCCGACAGCGCCATTCGCACGGTGCATTCGGCCGGCTTTCGACTGGCCATCCTGTCCAATGAACTCGACCTGTTCTACGGCGCCGACTTCCGCCAGCGGCTGCCGTTGCTCGGCCTGTTCGACACGATCGTCGACGCCACTTACACCGGCATCCTCAAACCCGACCCCCGCGCCTATGCCTTGGTCACCGAAGCGCTCGGCCTGCCGGCGGGTGCTTGCGTCTTCGTCGACGACCAGCAGCGCAATGTCGATGGCGGCTGTGCTGCCGGCATGCGCACGCTTCATTTCGACGTTGCTCACCCGGCCCAATCCTATGCCGAAGCACTCGGCCATTTCGACCTCGTTTCAGCTGCCTGAGATTTTTGCGGAGCCCTTTCATGCGCGACATCAATTTTCTCACCGAAACCAACGCCAAGCCGATCTGGCACCCAATGGCGCATCCGGCCGAGATGCGGGCCAACCCGCCAAAGGTGATCATGAAGGGCGAGGGCGTGATGGTCACCGACATCGCCGGCAACACCGTGCTCGATGCCGTCGGCGGCCTGTGGAACGTCAATCTCGGCTACAGCTGCGACCCGATCAAGAAGGCGATCGCCGACCAGCTTGGCGCGCTGCCCTATTATTCCGGCTTTCGCGGCACTTCGACCGGACCGTCGATCGAACTCGCCTACGAACTCTGCGAATGGTTCGAGCCAGAAGGCATGGTGCGGACCTTCTTCACCTCGGGCGGTTCGGACTCGGTCGAAACAGCGCTGCGGTTGGCCCGGCAATACTGGAAGATCCGCGGCCAGGCCGACCGGACAAAATTCCTCGCCTTGAAGAAGGGCTATCACGGCACGCATTTCGGCGGCGCCTCGGTCAACGGCAACGCCAATTTCCGCCGCAACTACGAGCCGCTGCTGCCCGGCGTCTTCCACATTCCCGCGCCCTGGACCTTCCGTAACCCGTTCGACGAGACCGATCCCGCGCGGCTGGCAAAACTGTGCGCCAAGGCGCTGGAGGACGAAATCGCCTTCCAGGGCGGCGACACCATCGCCGCTTTCATCATGGAGCCGGTTCTCGGCGCCGGCGGCGTCATCGTTCCGCATGAGAGCTTCATGCCGCTGGTGCGCGAGATCTGCGACCGCCATGAAATCCTGCTGATCGCCGACGAGGTGGTGACGGGCTTCGGCCGTACCGGCGCCTGGTCGGGCTCGCGGCTGTCGGGTGTGAAGCCGGATTTCATGACCATCGCCAAGGCGATCACCTCGGGCTATTTCCCACTCGGCGCCACGCTGATCGGCGGCAAGGTAGCCGATGTCTTCGAGGCCGACAAAACCAGCTTCGGCGCCATCGGCCACGGCTATACCTATTCCGGCCACCCGGTCGGCTGCGCGGCGGGTCTGGCGGCGCTTGCCGAGACCAAACGGCTGCGCCTGAACGAGAACGCGGCGGCACGGGGCGTCGAACTCGCGGCCGCGCTGGAGGGGCTGAAGGCGAAATACTCGATCGTCGGCGATGTCAGATACAAGGGCCTGATGGCGGCGCTGGAACTGGTCTCGGACCGTGCCACCAAGAAGCCTGCCGACAAGAAGACCATGGCCCTGGTTTCGGAGGCGGCCTATGAGGCCGGTGTCATGCTGCGCGTCTCCGGCAACGCCATCATCCTGTCGCCGCCGCTCATCATCACCGCCGCCGACGTGACGAAAATCGGCGAAGCATTGGATGCAGGCCTGTCGAAGGTCTGACGGTTTAGTGGATGGAACGGAGTTTCGAGATGCAAATGGCTCAATCGCAGGAAGCTCTGGTTAGCCGGCGTTCCCGCCTGCTCGGGGGGAAATCGCAATTGTTCTATGATGAGCCCGTGCACCTGGTGCGCGGTGAAGGCGTCTGGCTCTACGATGCCGACGGCCGCAAATATCTGGACGCCTACAACAATGTCGCGCATGTCGGCCACTGCCACCCGCATGTGATCGAGGCCTTGTGCCGGCAGGCAAGCCTGCTCAACACCCACACGCGCTACCTGCACACCGCCATCCTCGACTATGTCGAGCGGCTGACCGCGACCTTCGATGCCAGCCTGTCGACCGCCATCCTGACCTGCACCGGCAGCGAGGCCAACGACATCGCGCTGCGCATGGCGCAGGCCGCGACCGGCCGCATGGGCATCATCGCCACCGACGCCACCTACCATGGCAACACCACGGCGGTTTCGCAGCTCAGCACCCGCATGCCGCCGGTCGGCGGCCGCGCCCGCAACGTCAGGCTGGTGCCGGCGCCCGACAGCTATCGCCATCTGGATGCGATGGCCAACGGCAAAGCCTTTGGCGACGCGGTGCGCGAAGCCATCGCCTCGCTGGAAGAGGACGGCATCGGCCTGTCCGGCATCATCCTCTGCCCGCTGCTCGCCAATGAAGGCTTTCCAACGCTACCCAGCGGCTTCTTCGACGATGCCATGCGCGCGGTGCGCGACGCCGGAGGGCTGGTCGTCGCCGACGAGGTGCAGCCCGGTTTCGGCCGAACCGGCAGCCATTTCTGGGGCCACCAGCGCGCCGGCTTCGTTCCCGACATCGTCACCATGGGCAAGCCGATGGGCAACGGCCATCCGGTCGCCGCCGTGGTCACCACTGGGGAGATCCTGGCGACCTTCCGCAACGCTTTCCGTTACTTCAACACCTTTGGCGGCAATCCGGTTTCCTGCGCGGTGGCCAATGCCGTCCTCGACGTCATCGAGCAGGAAGATCTCGTCGCCAACGCACGCGATGTCGGCGCCTATGCGCTCGGTCTGCTGCGCCCGCTGGCCGAGCGCCATGAATGCATCGGCGAGGTCAGGGGCGCCGGCCTGTTCTTCGGCGCCGAACTGGTTCACGACCGCGAGACGCGCGAGCCGGCGCCCGACATTGCCGAGCAGGCCGCCAACCGCATGCGCCATCGCGGCGTGCTGATGGGCAAGACTGGTATCCACGGCAATGTGCTGAAGATCCGCCCGCCAATGCCGTTTTCACGCGACAATGCCGACGTCCTGATCGGGCTGCTTGACGAAGTGCTTGGTGAAGTCGGCGGAGTGAAGGCGTGAACGCTGTTTCCACGCAATCCGAGCCCGAGACGGCAGCGGACGTCACGGCGCTCGCCAGGCGCGCGCTCGAACATTGGGGCATTCGTGAGGGTGAGCCGGAACTGCTGAAATTCCGCGAGAACGCGGTGTTTCGCGTCATCTTGCCAACAGGCCAGCCGGCCGCCATGCGCATTCATCGGCTTGGCTATCACACGGACGCCGCCCTGCGCTCGGAACTGCAATGGATGGGCTTTCTGCAATCGGCCGGCATCGCCACACCCTCGCCGGTCGCCACGCCGGCCGGCGATCTGTTCGTGCTTGTCAGCGCCAACGCCTCAGTGCAACCCCGTCAAGTCGATTGCTTGAGCTGGCTGGAAGGCCGCGCCGTCGGCGCGCGAGGCGTGCCGCTGGATTTTACGCCCGAGCAGGCAAGACAGGTCTTTACCGCGATGGGCCGAACCATCGCCCACATGCACAATGTCACGTCTGCCTGGACGCCGCCCGCCGGCTTTGCCCGCCATGCCTGGGATTTCGACGGCTTCTTCGGTGCGAACCCGATTTGGGGCCGTTTCGAGACCTCGCCCTTCCTCGACGGCCCTCGTCGCGAGCTGGTTTTCCAGGCGCGGGGAAAGGCCGTGAAGGCGCTGTCGGAGCATGAACGCAGCGCCCGCAATTTCGGCATCATCCACGCCGACCTGGTGCGCGAGAATGTGCTCGTCCATGACGGCGCGATCCGCATCATCGACTTCGACGATTGCGGCCATGGCTGGCACATGTACGACCTTGCCGTCGCGCTGTACCAGAACCGCGAGGAGGCGATCTATCCGCTGATCGAGGCCGCTCTGCTCGACGGCTATCGGCAGGAGCGGGAGCTGACGGCGCGCGACATCGCCGCGCTGCCGCTGTTTTCGGCCTTGCGCGCCTTCGCCTTTCTTGGCTGGGTGCAGAGCCGCGTCGAAGGCGACATCACCAGGGATGTCGGCATGCGCATGTCGGCCATCGCGGCCGATGTGGTGATTGCCTATCTGCGTGGGGATTAGGGCCGATCGATAAGAACCAGCGGGTCATCAGCCCTTCGCGAAATGGATGCTGACCGTGCCCGAACTGCCGAAATCGGCAACGATCATGTCGCCGGGCCGCGCCTCGACCGGGCGCACGAACGATCCCGAGAGCACCACCTCACCTGCCGCGATCGACATGCCGTAGCGGGCGAGCCTGTCCGCCAGCCAGGCGATGCCCATCGCCGGATGGTTGAGCACGCCGGCACCGAGCCCGGTTTCCTCGACCTCGGCGTTGCGCGAGACGATGGCGCCGATCCAGCGCATGTCGGCCTCATCAGGACGTTGCGGCCGGCCGCCGATGACAATGCCGGCATTGGCGGCATTGTCGGAAATCGTGTCGAAGAAGGTGCGTGCCTTCTTTGTCTCGGCATTGACGCGCTCGATGCGCGTGTCGAGGATTTCCAGCGCCGGGGTGATGTAGTCGGTGGCGTGGAGCACGTCGGAGATGGTCACGCCGGGGCCTTTCAGCGGCGCCTTCATGACGAAGGCGATCTCGGCCTCGACGCGCGGCTGGATGAAGCGGCCGGCCGGCACCGTCGCGCCGTCATGGAAGAACATGTCGTCGAACAGCACGCCCGAATCCGGCGTGTCGATGGCAAGCGCGTACTGCATTGCCTTCGATGTCAGCCCGATCTTCCAGCCCTTCGGCTTCAGCCCGGCATCGATCTTGCGCGTCACCAGCGCCGCTTGCACGCGGTAGGCGTCCTCCATCGTCGCATCGGGAAAATCGAGGCTGAGCAGACGGATCTGGCGGCGCGACCGCTCGGCCTCGAACAGCCGTGCCGCGGCGTCTTCCACTTGCTCCGGGGTCATTGCGCTGCCTCGTCGACGACACCGTTTCTGAGCACGCCGATGCCATCGGCCTCCACCTCGATCACATCGCCGGGCTTCAGCCAGATCGGCGGATCGAAGCGGGCGCCGGCACCCGTCGGCGTGCCGGTGACGATGATATCGCCCGGCACCAGTGTGGTGAAGGTCGAGACATAGGCGATAATCTTGCGAAACGAGAAGATCATCCGGCTGGTGCGGTCCTGCTGGCGCAGCTCGCCATTGACGCGGGTGGTCAGCGCAATGTCGGCGATCTGCGCCTCGTCGGTGAACGGTACCAGCCACGGGCCGATCGAGCCGCTGCGGTCGAAATTCTTGCCTTGCGTGACGTTGAACTTGGCGTGCCGCACCCAGTCGCGGATGGTGCCCTCGTTGCACAGCGACAGCGCCGCGATGTGGCCGAGCGCATCGGCCTCCGCGATGCGGCGCCCGCCCTTGCCGATGACGATGACGATTTCGCCCTCATAGTCGAGTTGCGGTGATTCCGGCGGCCGCACCAGCGGCGCGCCATGGCCGACGAAGGAGCGGTGAAAGCGGATGAACAGCGACGGATTCGCGGGCGCCGCCTGGCCGTCCTTGTACTCCTCGTTGCGGTCGGGATAGTTGACGCCAACGCAGATGATCTTTTCCGGCGATAGGATCGGGATTTCATAGGCGATGGCGTCGAGCGGGAAGTCCGGGGCGAAGGCCTCGGCCTCTTCCGCCAGCCGCCGCAAGGCGCCGGCCTCGATCACTTCGCGCAGCGTCGGCCACTGTCTGTGGCGCGCCGACAGGTCGATGACGCCCTTGCTCGTGATCGCGCCATAGCGCGCCTTGCCGCCGACGGTGAAGGTGGCGAGCCGCCCATGTCCAGTCATCCGGGTCTCCTCGTCCATCGTCACGGCGCAATGATCGGCGACGCCGTCAGATCCGGCTGGCGTGCCTTCGCCCCGGCAAACACACTACCCTCCTCAAACCAGCTTTTCGGCGCCGGCGCGCCCCACAGCGTCTGGCGCTGCGGGTCCTTGAGGTCCCATTTGATCGGTTCCAGGTCCGGATCGACCGTCTGGTAGTCCGAACAGTAGATCTCGATGCGGTGGTTGTCCGGGTCTCTGACATAGAGGAAGAAGGCATTGGAAATGCCGTGCCGGCCGGGGCCGCGTTCGATGTTCGGCAAATAGCCCGTCGTTGCCATCAGATCGAGCAGGTCGATGATGTTGAGCGGCGTCGGCACCCAGAAGGCGACGTGGTGCAGGCGCGGGCCGATGCCGTTGGTGAAGGCGATGTCGTGCACGCCGCCCTTGCGGTGCGTCCACGCCGCCCACAGTCTTCCGCTGCTGGCGTCCTCGGTATACTCGGTCACCCGGAAGCCGAGCTCGTTGTAGAAGGCGACGGACTCGTCGACATTGGGCGAGAAGCAGTTGAAGTGGTCGATGCGCAGCGGCTTGACGCCCTTGTACAGCGCGTATTTCTGGTGTATCGGCGGCAGCCGCTCCATCTCAGCGTAGAATTCGAGCGGAATGCCGTGCGGATCGCGGGTGCGGAAGGTTCGCGACTGGTAGGGTCGCTCGACCCATTCCACCGGCAGGCCTTTTCCCTTGAAGAAATGCACCGCTTTGTCGAGATCCTCGTCCGAGAAGACCTTGAAGCCGAGGTCGCGGGCTTCGGCCGTGGCCCCCTTCTTCAGCACGATACAATGGTGCCCGCGCTCCTCCAGCGCCCTGAGATAGATGGTGTCCGAAGTCTCGTCGGTGACCTGGAGGCCGAGCGTATCGACATAGAACGCACGGGATTTGGCGAGGTCGGTGACGGCCAGCTCGACATGGCTGAGGCGCACGATGTTGAAGGCGGGATAGAGATTGGGCTTGGGCAAGGGCATCTGATTTCCTCCGGTCAGCCGCCGAGTTTCTGGATCGCGTGCGCGGTCGTCGCGAAGGCTACGTTCTTCGTCTCCATGTAGAAGTCGAAGGAATGGTCGCCGCCGTCGCGGCCGATGCCGGAATTCTTGACGCCGCCGAACGGTGTCGGCAAATGGCGCACATTCTCGGAATTGACCCAGATCATGCCGGCATCGAGCGCATCGGTGAAGCGAAACGCTCGGGTGACGTCCGAGGTCCAGAGATAGCCGGTCAGGCCGTATTGCGTGTCGTTGGCCAGAGCCAGCGCTTCCGTCTCGTCGGCGAACGGAATGGCGCTCAGCACCGGCCCAAAGATCTCCTCCTGCGCGATGCGCATGCGGTTGGTGACGTTGGTGAACAGGGTCGGGCCGACATAGCAGCCACCGCCCGGCCCATCGACCTTGCCGCCGCCGGCCGCGAGCGTCGCACCCTCCGATTTGCCGATGTCGATATAGGACAAAACTTTCTTTTCATGCACCGGATGGATCAGCGGCCCAACCACCGTTTTCGGATCGAGCGGGTGGCCGACGACGATGCGCCTCGCCCTCTCCGCGATTCTGGCGGTGAAGCTCTCATAGATCGAGGCTTCGACCAGCAGGCGCGAGGACGAGGTGCAGCGTTCGCCATTCAGCGAATAGATCATGAACACGGCGGCGTCGGCGGCGCGCTCGAGATCGGCGTCGGCAAAGACGATCACCGGGTTCTTGCCGCCAAGCTCGAAATGCACGCGCTTCAGCGTGTCGGCGCCTTGGCGCATGATCATCGAGCCGGTACGGCTCTCGCCGACGAAGCCGATCGCCTTGATGGCAGGGTGCTCGGTCAGCGCCTTGCCGGCGTCCTCGCCAAAACCGTTGACGAGATTCCACACGCCTTTCGGCAGGCCGGCCTCCTCGGCAATCTCGACCAGCAGGCGGGCGGTCAGCGGCGAGAATTCAGCCGGCTTATGAACGACGGTGCACCCAGCCGCCAGCGCCGGCGCGATCTTCCAGGTCGACAGCATGAACGGCGTATTCCACGGCGTGATGATGCCGACCGGGCCGATCGGCACGCGCGTGGTGATGTTGACCTGGCCTGTCGTCCGCAGCGTCTCACCATCGCGGGCTTCCGGCGCGCGGTCGGCAAAGAAGCGGAAATTCTCGGCCCCGCGCAGTGCCGCCTTGGCCATGAACTTCAGCGCCTGGCCGGTATCCATGCATTCGACGAAGGCGATCTCCTCGGCTCGCGCCTCGATCGCGTCGGCTATTTTGTGCAGCAGCTTTTTGCGTGCCTCGCCCGGCATGGCGGCCCAGGCCGGGAATGCCGCCTTGGCCGCCTTGGCGGCGCGGTCGATGTCGGCGGCGCCGCCGCGCGCGACCTTGGCCAGTGGCTTGAGGTCAATCGGCGAAATGCTCTCGAACGCAGTGCCGTCGATGGCGGGAACCGCCTCGCCGCCGATCTGGTTCAACACGCCATCGCGCTTGAAGCGGGCCAGATAGGCCTCGGCCTTGTTCAGATTGCCTTGCAGGTCGGACATGTCGGGTTCCGTCACTTGCCGCGCAGTCGCGGGTGGATTGCGTTTCTCTTCCAGCTGAGCACCGGGTCGATTTCCCGGATTTCGAGCGACAGGGCGAAATGCGGGGTCTCGAACAGCGTGCCAAGGTATTCGCTCACCGCCGCGAAGACAGCCTCGCCAGTCCGCTTCTTGTCGTCGGCGCTGCGGCCGGTGCCGATGCGAAACGACATGTCGAGAAAGGCGTTTTCCGGCAGCCTGTCGGCCATCGCGTAGGTCTCGGCGCGAAACGCCCGCACCCGCACGGCGCCGGTTTCGAACAGCCCGGTGTCCAGCACTGTGCGCAACACCAGAGCGCACAGTTCGCCCATATCGACCTTGGCATCGAGATTGGCCGAATACTCGATGGAGAAGTGAGGCACGGCGTTTCGTTCCCTGGGTTATTGCCTTGTTGTAGTTAACGCGTTAATTACATGCAGCATGCGCGAAGTCAAGCCTTGCATCGGCCTTGGCGCAACGATACGGGAAGGCGGGAACGGGCCCTGGCAGGCGGATTCGGCCGAGGGAGGCCTGTTTCGATCGCAAGCGTGGGAGGCTCTTTTCTTGCTGCCTGAAACCCGTCGTTCTCTGCCGATGGCGCTGCTTCATGCCCGCGAAGCGGTGATGGCGCGGTTTCGGCCGATGCTTGCCGCGCATGACGTGACCGAACAGCAATGGCGCGTGCTGCGCGTGCTGAGCGAAGCCGGCCCGGTCGAGGCGACGGAACTCGCCGACCGCGCCTCGGTTTTGCCGCCCAGCCTGACGCGCATCATCAAGGCGCTCGAGGGACGCAAATTCATCACCCGCAACAAGGCCGAAGGCGACGGCCGCCGCGTCGTTCTAACCATTGCGCCCGCCGGTTCCGCCTTGATCGACGCCCTGTCGCCCGAGCGTCGCGTCATTTATGACGACATCGAACAGCGCTTCGGCCACGAAAAGCTCGAGCAGTTGCTCGATTTGCTGGAGACGCTGATCGATGGCGAAAGCTGATCGTTCCGGCTACCGCAGAAGTTTCGACGGTCGCTCGGGTTGACGGACCGCATACCTTGGAAAGGCCGAAACACCCGATGGGGGTCAACTAACCTCGCAACCTCACCCCTTCCGGATCGAAGAACGGTATCGGCGCCACGACCGCACGCGTCGGCTGACCACCGATATCAATGTTCAATTCGGTGCCGACAGCCGTGAAGGGCAGCCGCAGATGCGCGGTGGCCAGCACCTTGCCGAGGGAATAGCCGTGGTCGCTGTAGGTGACGATGCCGGCGTCCTCGCCATCGGCCAGAACCTTGGCATCGGTCGCGGCCGGCTTGTCGCCGTCGAGGATCAGTCCGACCCATTGCTCGTCGAGGCCGGTGTCGCGGACCTTGAGAAGCGCCTCGCGGCCGACGAAATCGCCCTTGTCGAACTTGATCCAGCGGTCGAGGCCGACATGGAACGGGGTGCGGCTCTCGTCCATGTCGATGCCGTGCGCCGGGTAGGCCTTTTCCAGGCCCAGCGTGAACATCGCCAGCACGCCATAGGGTTTCAGGCCAAAGTCACGGCCGGTGCGCATCAGCGCGTCCCAGAGCGAGGCCGCCTCGTCGGCCGGCACGAACAATTCGAAGCCGAGTTCGCCGGTCACGCCGGTGCGCGAGATCAGCACCCGCGTGCCGTTGATATGGCCCGACGTGAACGACCAGCGCTTCAGTTCATCCAGATCGGCATCCGCAATCAACGCTTTCAGCAGTTCGCGCGAGCGCGGACCCTGGATGGTCGGGAAGGCGATGGCCGCCGTGATGTCGGTGACATAGGCCTTGCGGCCCTGGGCGTGATGATGCAGCCAGGGCAGCATCTTCAGGCGGTTGACCGAGCCGGTCACCAGCATGAAGTGCTCCGGGCCCAACCGAAACACGGTGAGGTCGTCCATGATGCCGCCATCGTCGCGACAGACGGTGGAATAGCGCACCTGCCCCGGCTTCATCGCGGCGGCGTCATTGACGATGACATGGTTGACCAGCGCCTCGGCGTCCGGCCCCTTGACGTCCATCTTGCCCATCGTGCTGAGATCCTGCACGCCGACATTTTTGCGGGTGTTCAGGTGCTCGTCGGCAATGTCGGAATAAGTTTTGGCCGAGATGAAATCGCCCCCGACACGACCCATGGTCGCGCCCAGCCCGACGATGCTGCTGTAGAAAGGGGAACGCCGCTCAGCCAAGGAAGTCTCCATCATCCAAGAAAAACGGCAGCGCCAGGCGGCGCTGCCGAAGGTGATTGCGTCAGGATCAGCCGCCGTAGACGTCGAACGAGAAATATTTGTCGTTGATTTCCTTGTATTTTCCGTTGGCGCGCAGCGCGTCGATGGCCGTATTGAGCTTGTCGGCCAGTTCCTTTTTGCCCTTCTGCAGCGCGATGCCGACGCCGGGGCCGTGAATGGCCGGATCGGCCGTCAGAGTGCCGAGCAGCTTGCAGCAGGCGCCGTCGGGCTTCTTCAGCCATTCGGTCAAGATGATCGAGCCGTCCATCATCGCGTCGAGGCGGCCATTGGCCATGTCGGTGCGGGCGTCGTCGCCGGTCGGATAGGCCTTGACGGTGGAGCCTGAATATTTCTGCTCGGCGAATTTCTGGTGGATGGTCGCGGTCTGCACGCCGAGCGCCTTGCCTTTCAGGTCGTCCGGCGAGGTGCCCGCGACGGTTGAGTCCTTCGGTACGGCGATGGCCGGCGGTGTCTGGTAGTATTTGTGGGTGAACTCGACCTTCTCGGCCCGCTCGGGCGTGATGGTGATGTTGATGATGGCGTCGAACTTGCCGGCCTGCAGCGCCGGTATGGAACCATCGAAATCCTGCACGCTGAACTCACACTCGGCCTTCATCTCGGCGCACAGCGCCTTCCCCAAGTCGATGTCGAAGCCACCCAGCGTGCCGTCGGCACTGGCGTAATTGAAGGGCGGATAGGCGCCCTCGGTACCGATCCTGAGTTTTTTGTCCTGGGCGGAGGCGGCGCCCGTGGCAAGGGTGAGAGCGACGGAAGCGGCAAGCACGAAACGACCGGAAAGACGCATGTTCGAGTTCCCCGTTGAAAGCGGGAAGTCTACGGTCTTCCAGGCGTGTGACGGAGACGGAAACGACATGCGCTGCGGCGATCGCGGCGCGGCGGGCGATCCAGGCCAGGCGATCGGTGGTGCGTTACCCGGCGCGCTGCTTGTTGGTCGCCGCCCGGTCGATGGCCAACTCCCCGGCCGAGAGGACAACGCCAAACTTTTCGGTGGCTTCCTCTGATGTGTAGTACCCCAGCGCCACGTCGCGCAGCACCAGATCCGGATCGCGCTGCAGCGGATCGCCGTAGCCGCCGCCGCCCGGCGTGCCGACGCGCACGCGGTCGCCGGCCTTGAGCGCAATGTCCTGCTCCTTCGAAAGGTGCAGCGGCACATGTTCCTCGCCATTGCGGAAGACGGTCACCATGTTGACCGCGCCGTCCTTGCCGCCGAGTGCGCCTTGGGGGCCGAAACGGCCGTGATCCATGACGAAAGAAGCACGGGCGTCGCCGCGCAGGATTTCAACCTCATAGGCGAGGCCGAAACCGCCGCGATGCTTGCCTGCGCCGCCGGAGCCTTCACGCAAGGCGTAGTGGCGGTAAAGCACCGGGAATGCCTGTTCCATGATCTCGACCGGCGGCGATTTGGAAATGCCGATGGTCGAGCAGCCATTGGTCAGCCCGTCATGGCCTGAATTTCCGCCGTAACCGCCGCCGGAGATCTGGTACATGACGTAATCGCGGCCGCGCGCCGGGTCATTGCCGCCGAGCGCGAAATTGCCGCTGGAGCCGGCGGGCGCCGCCGTCACCTTGTCGGGCAGCGCCTGCACCATCGCCGCGAACACCGCCTCGGCGATGCGCTGCGACACTTCGGCCGCGCAGCCCGAGACCGGGCGTGGATATTTGGCGTCGAGGAAAGTGCCTTCCAGCCGCTTGACTTCAAGCGGTTCGAAGGCACCGGCGCTGATCGGCACATCAGGGAAAATGTGGCGCATGGCGAGATAGACCGAGGACAAGGTCGTCGCCAGCACGCTGTTCATCGGCCCGGCGCAGGGCTTTGACGAGCCGGTGAAATCGAAGGTCAGCGTGTCGCCCTGCTTCTCGACGGCGAGCGCGATGGTCAGCGGTTCGTTGACCACCCCGTCGGAATCGACAAACGCCTTTGAATAGTAAGTGCCGTCGGGAATGGCTGATATGTTGGCGCGCATCTGCTCAGCCGCGCGGCGGCGCAGTTCGGCGATCGCCTCGACAACCGTTTCGTCTCCGTAACGATCCAGGATTCCGTTAAGCCTGTCCTGACCGATCAGCAATGCGGCAGCCTGGGCGCGGATGTCGCCGATGCGCTGGTCGGCGACACGGATGTTGGAGCAGATGATGGCGTATATCTCCGGATCGAGCACGCCCTTCTTGAACAGTTTTACGGGCGGCAGCCGCAGGCCTTCCTGCTCGACTGCGGTCGCGGAGGCCGAAAAACCGCCCGGCACCGAGCCGCCAATGTCTGGCCAGTGGCCGGTGTTGGATAGCCAGCAGAAGATTTTTCCCGCCCGGTAGACCGGCATGGCGAAGCGTACATCCATCAGATGGGTGCCGCCGAGATAGGGGTCGTTGACGATGTAGATGTCACCCGGCTCCGGGGCTAGGCAGCGGCCGTCGGCGATCATCTCGATCACCGTCCTGGTCGAATATTGCATGACGCCGACAAATACCGGCAGGCCCTGCGAGCCTTGCGCGATCAGCGAACCATCGACAGCCGAATAGATGCCGTCGGAACGGTCGTTGGCCTCGGCGATGACAGGCGAGAAAGCGGCGCGAGAGAACGTAAGGTCCATCTCGTCGCAGACCTGTTGCAGGGCCGCCTGGAGGACCGAAAGCGTGATGGCGTCGAGTTTTGCCGTATCAATGTCAGGCATCTCAGGCCTCGCCGATGTCGATGATGATGTTGCCGTCGGCGTCGCAGCGTGCGCGGTCGCCGGGCTCGAGCACGGTGGTGGCGTCCATCTGTTCGAGGATCGCCGGCCCTTCGATTTCAGCGTCAAGCGGCAGTTTTTCGCGTGCATATACCGGCGTGTCGTGCCAGCGCCCGCCATACCAGACCGGCCGGATTTCGCGCCTTGCCTCATCCAGCGTTGTTGCGCGCCCCGCCGGATCGATCAGCCGCGACAGATCGATCGCCGGACGCACGCCGGTCACCGACGTGTTGAGATTGACGAGGTTGGCGCGGATTTCCGGCAGTTCGACCTTGAAGCGGGCGAAATAGGCCTTTTCGAAAAGCTGCTGCAGCGTTGCGCGCGTCACCGACGAGGACGGTAGCGGCACGTTGATGATGTGGGTCTGGCCGACGAACTGCATGTCGGCGGAGTGGGTGACGCGGATCGTCTCCGGCTTCACCGCTTCCTTGCCGATCAGCTCTTCACCTTCGTTTCGGTGGCGTTCCAATACAGTATGAAGCTGTTTTTCGTCGAGCACCGCCACCGGCTGGTTGATGGTGTTGACGAAATCATGGCGCAGGTCGGCGACGACGCAGCCGAGTGCGTTGGTGATGCCCGGACGCGCCGGCACCAGCACCTTGGGCAGGCCGAGTTCGCGCGCCAGGGCCGTTGCGTGCAGTGGGCCGGCGCCGCCAAAGGCGAACAGCGCGAAATCACGAGGGTCATGGCCGCGCGACACCGAGACCATGCGGATGGCGCCGGCCATCTTCATGTTGCCGAGTCGCAGCACCGCGCCCGCCGCCTCGACGCCGGACAGGCCGGTCGCCTTGCCGATCTTGTCCTCGAAAATGCTGGTGACGCGCTCTGATGTGACGGGATTTTGGACCGCCAGCAGCTTCTTCGGCGCCAGCCGGCCGAGCACCAGATTGGCGTCGGTAATGGTTGGCTCGAGGCCGCCGCGTCCGTAGCAGATCGGGCCGGGATTGGCGCCGGCACTTTCCGGGCCGATCTGGATCAGCCCGGCCGCATCGACGCGGGCGATCGAGCCGCCGCCGGCGCCGACCGTATGCACCGCCACCATCGGCACATGGATCGGCATCGCATATTCGATCTCGATCTCGTTCGAGACCGCCGGCTCTGCGTTGCGGATCAGCGCCACGTCGGTCGAGGTGCCGCCCATGTCATAGGTGACGAGGTTTTCGAAGCCGGCGCGTTTTCCGGTATAGGCGGCGGCGATGACGCCGGAGGCCGGGCCGGACATAACCGTCTTGGCCGATTCACGTGTGACGAAGCGGGCCGAGATCATGCCGCCATTGCCATTCATGATCAGGAAGTCGCGGGCATAGCCTTTCGCGCCCAATTCCTTGCGCAGCCGCTCGACGTAGCGCTCGAGGATCGGCTGCACGGAGGCGTTGACCGAAGCGGTCACGCCGCGTTCGAATTCGCGCGCTTCCGACAGCAGCGCGTGGCCTGCCGTGATGTAGCGGTTCGGCCAGAGCTCGGCGGCAATTTCGGCGGCGCGCCGCTCATGCGCCGGATTGGCGTAGGAATGCAGGAAATGAATGACGAGGGATTCGCAACCGGCCGCGATCAGCGTCTGCACGGCGTCGCGCATCTCGGCCTCGTCGAGCGGCGTGCGCACCGCGCCCGACGCTTCGACACGCTCCGAGACTTCGAGCCTGAGATTGCGCGGAATGATCGGTACGAAGCTGCCGGTCATGCCATAGGCCTGCGGCCGCGTGCGCCGGCCCAGCTCGATCACGTCGCGAAAGCCGCGCGTGGTGATCATGCCGGTTTTCGCCAACCGGCGTTCCAGCACCGCATTGGTGGTGGTGGTCGTGCCATGCACGATGAGGTCGATGCTATCGATGGCAAATCCGGTGGCGCCGAGTGCCGAAACGACACCGAAAGCCTGGTTGTCCACCGTGGTCGGCGTCTTGGCCAGATACACCCGGCCGCCGTCGCTTCCGTCGATCAGGAGCAGGTCGGTGAAGGTGCCACCGACATCGATACCGGCGACGACATTTCCCCGGGAATTGCTCGCTTGCGCCGAAATATTCTCTTCCATCGTCGAAACCCGAAATGCGCGGACTACGGATATGCGCCAGTTTGGAAAGCTGTTTTAAGGGAGCATCTTGACGCAAATATCGTTTGTATACTAATAAATTCCGGACACAAGAGCTTGCCGCTTTGGAGTGTGCGAACAGCCCGCCGGGATCTGAATGGTCCGGGCGTGCAGGTGGAAGTTTGGCGCCCGCGTCCACGGTTGGGCCAGAAGGTTGGATTTGATGAACACCACATCCGCTCTCAACACCGTCGGCGCCCGACCGCTGCAGTTCCCGATTCCGGCCAACGTCTATGCCGAAACCGTCGTCTCGGTGAAGCACTATACCGACCGGCTGTTCTCGTTCCGCATCACCCGTCCGCAGTCGCTGCGCTACCGTTCCGGCGAGTTCGTCATGATCGGCCTGCCCAATGCCGAGAAGCCGGTGTACCGCGCCTATTCGGTGGCAAGCCCGGCCTGGGACGAGGAGCTGGAATTCTTCTCGATCAAGGTGCCGGACGGTCCGCTGACCTCCGAGCTGCAGAAGATCCAGGTCGGCGACACGGTCATCATGCGCCAGAAGTCGACCGGCACGCTGGTGGTCGACGCGCTGACGCCGGCCAAGCGGCTGTTCATGATCTCGACCGGCACCGGCATCGCGCCTTTCGCCAGCCTGCTGCGCGACCCTGATACCTACGACAAATTCGATCAGCTGGTCCTGACCCATACCTGCCGCGACAATGCGGAACTCACCTACGGCCAGGAGCTGGTCGCGGCGTTGGAAAGCGACCCGCTGATCGGTGAACTGACCACTGGGCGCGTCACGCTCTACAATTCGACGACCCGCGAAGAGTCGGCACGCATGGGCCGCATCACCGCGCTGATCGGCTCCGGCAAGTTCTACAGCGATCTCGGCATCGACAAGCTCAGCCCGGAAACCGACCGCATCATGATCTGCGGCTCGATGCATATGCTGAAGGACGTCAAGGAACTGGCCGAAAGCCTCGGCTTCGAGGAAGGCTCGCTGAGCCATCCAGCGACTTTTGTCGTCGAGCGCGCCTTCGTCGGCTGAGCCGCACCAACATCTCGAAGTCTATGCTTTTGACCGCACGGTCAAAATTGCTGCTTTCGCCGCCTTTTTCGGTTATGACCGCCCGCAGGACTCGTGAAGTACGGCTTCACGGGCTATCTTCGGCACACGTCGCTGAATGAAAGGGCAGGAGATGAGCAGCACAATCCGAGAAGCCGATATCGGCTCGTCCAAGGTGACGCCGCTGCCGGCGCGTGCCGCCGCCAACACAGCCGTTCCACCGGACCATCGCATTGCGCGCAATCCCGGCATGAAGCTCGATCTCGGCTTCATGGAATCGGTGCGCAGCGTCAACCGCTCGGCGCTGGAACGGCGCGTCGCCAGCCTGACCAAGCGGCGCTCGATCAAGGCCGACAACCAGGCCGCCTGGCTGCTAAAGGCCGTCTCCTGCATGGATCTGACGACGCTGAATTCCAACGACACCGAGGAGCGCGTGCGCCGGCTCTGCGCCAAGGCGATCAACCCGTTCCGCCGCGACATTGTCGAGGGCCTCGGCATATCAGGTGAAACCATCCGCCCGGCCGCCGTCTGCGTCTACCATCCCTTCGTCACCACCGCCGTCGATGCCGTGCGCGGCACCGGCATCCATGTCGCCGCCGTCTCCACCGCCTTCCCGCATGGTCTGGCACCCCTGTCGACCCGCCTGCAGGAAATCGAAGCCTCGGTCCGCGACGGCGCCGACGAGATCGACGTGGTCATTCCACGCGGGCTGGTGTTCGGCGCCAAATGGCGCGAGCTATACAATGAGATCGTCTCGATGCGCGCCGCTTGCGGTGACGCGCATCTGAAGGTCATCCTCGGCACCGGCGACCTCGCCACGCTGCGCAATGTCATGCTGGCCTCGATGGTAGCGATGATGGCAGGCGCCGACTTCATCAAGACCTCGACCGGCAAGGAAAGCGTCAATGCGACGCTGCCCGTCGGCCTCGCCATGGTGCGCGCCATCAGGGCCTATTTCGAGGAAACCGGCTATCTCATCGGCTTCAAGCCGGCCGGCGGCATTTCCACGGCCAAGGCCTCACTCGACTGGCTGGTGCTGATGAAGGAAGAACTCGGCCGCCCATGGCTGGAGCCGGACCTGTTCCGCTTCGGTGCGTCGAGCCTCTTGACCGACATCGAGCGCCAGCTCGAGCACCATCTGACCGGACACTATTCGGCCAATCATCGCCACGCGATGGCTTGAGAGATTTACCCCCACCCCGATCGGCAAGCCGATCGACCCTCCCACAAGTGGGAGGGGTGAAGGAGGCGCCCAATGAACATTCTCGACCGCTACCACGCCATGGAATACGGCCCGGCGCCGGAAGCCCGCAACGAGGCCGATGCGTGGCTTGCCGCGCGCGACTTCTCCAAGGCGCTGTTCATCGGCGGCGACTGGAAAGCCGCGTCCGGCGGCAAGACTTTCGAGACCAGCGAGCCGTCTTCCGGCAAACTGCTGGCCAAGGTCTCGGACGCCAATGCCGCCGATATCGACGCGGCGGTTGCGGCGGCCACCAAGGCGCTGCCCAAGTGGAGCGCCAGTTCAGGCTATGTCAGGGCGAAAGTGCTCTATGCCATCGGCCGCGCCATGCAGCGCCACCAGCGCCTGTTCGCGGTGCTTGAGACAATCGACAATGGCAAGCCGATCCGCGAAAGCCGCGACATCGACGTGCCGCTGGCCATCCGCCATTTCATCCACCATGCCGGTTGGGCGCAGGCGCTGGACAGGGATTTCCCCGGCCACAAGGGTGTCGGCGTGGTCGGCCAGATCATTCCGTGGAATTTTCCGCTGCTGATGCTTGCCTGGAAGATCGCGCCGGCCCTCGCCGCAGGTTGCACCGTGGTGCTGAAACCAGCCGAGTTCACACCGCTGACATCAATCCTGTTCGCCGAGATCTGTGAGCGCGCCGGCGTACCGAAAGGCGTCGTCAACATCGTCCAGGGCGGGCCTGGGGCTGGTGCGGCCATCGTCAACCACCCCGGCATCCAGAAGATCGCTTTCACCGGCTCTTCCGAGGTCGGCAAGATCATTCGCAAGGCGACCGCCGGCTCGGGCAAGAAACTGTCGCTGGAGCTTGGTGGCAAGTCGGCCTTCATCGTCTTCGAGGATGCCGATCTCGACAGCGCCGTCGAAGGCCTGGTCGACGGTATCTGGTTCAACCAGGGCCAGGTCTGCTGCGCCGGTTCGCGACTGCTGGTCCAGGAAGGCATCGCCGACGCCCTGATCGCCAAGGTCAAGACGCGGATGAGCCGGCTGCGCGTCGGCAGCCCGCTCGACAAGAACACCGATATCGGCCCGCTGGTCGACGCCACACAGCTCGAGCGCGTCAAGGGCCTGGTCGCCGAAGGTGCCAGGCAGGGCGCCGTCTGCTGGCAGCCGGATGCGGCGCTGCCGTCTTCCGGCTACTACCATCTGCCGACGCTCGCCACAGGTGTTTCGCCGGCTAACATATTGGCGCAAGAAGAGGTGTTCGGCCCTGTTCTGGCGACCATGACCTTCCGCAACACCGAGGAAGCGATCGAGCTTGCCAACAACACGCGCTATGGCCTCGCCGCCTCGGTGTGGAGCGAGAACGTCAACCTTGCCCTGCACGTCGCGCCGCAATTGAAGGCCGGCGTGGTCTGGGTCAACGGCACCAACATGTTCGACGCCGCCTGTGGCTTCGGCGGCTACCGCGAGAGCGGTTTCGGTCGCGAAGGCGGGCGCGAGGGCATGTTCGAATATCTCACGGCGAAGCTGCCGCTCGGCCAGATCATCAAGCCGGCGACGACCTCCGCACAGCCGGTCGAGCAGGCCGACGGCTCGGCAATCGACCGCACGGCTAAGCTGTTCATCGGCGGCAAGCAGGTACGGCCGGACGGCAATTATTCGCTGGCTGTCGCCACCGCCAAGGGCAAGCTTGCCGGCGAGGTTGGGCTCGGCAGCCGCAAGGATATCCGCGATGCCGTCTCTGCCGCCCGCGGTGCCAAGGCCTGGCCGGAGGCGACCGCCTATAACAGGTCCCAGGTGCTCTATTATTTGGCCGAGAATCTTTCCGGCCGTGCCGGCGAGTTCGCCGCCCGTCTCACCGAATTGACCGGCGCTACGCCCAAGGCCGCGCGGGAAGAGGTAGAACAATCCATCGAACGGCTGTTCCTCTATGCCGGCCTAGCCGACAAGTTCGAGGGCCGCGTGCACCAGCCGCCGGCGCGTGCCGTGACGCTGGCGCTTCATGAACCGGTCGGCGTCGTCGGCATCGTCGCCCCCGACAGCTCGCCGCTGCTCGGCCTGATCTCGCTGGTCGCACCGGCGCTGGCCATGGGCAACACCGTGGTCGCGGTGCCTTCGGAGCGCTATCCGCTGCTGGCCACCGATCTCTACCAGGTCATCGAATATTCCGACATTCCCTCAGGCGCCATCAACATCGTCACCGGCCGCAGCTCCGAACTCGCCGGCGTGCTGGCCAAGCATGACGATGTCGACGGGCTCTGGGTGTTCGCCGATGCAGAGACCTGCGCCAAGGCGGAGGCCGAGTCCATCGGCAACCTCAAGCGCGTCTGGAGCGGCAATGGCCGCGGCATCGACTGGGCATCCGACGAAGCCGCCGGCGACGCCTTCCTGCGCCGCGCCGTCGAGGTCAAGAATGTCTGGGTGCCTTACGGCGATTAATGTATGTCGCCCAAAAGTGCGCAGCGGTTTTGGGGCAACGACATATATAAAGGCAAAGAGCCAAAGCGCGTCGCGCGCTTTGATCTCCCCCCGGCGCGGTAGAGATCGTGTTCGGGGTTGACGCATGGACAGATGTTCTTTAACGAGAAAAAACATCTTTATCAGTGAACGATCAACGGCGCAGGCTGCACGATCATGCGCGACTGGCACATGACGCCTTGGCCAGCCGCGGATTAGACCCGGACTATCCCTAGCGGACGAGGAGAACAGTATGGCTGATCTGGCAGGCAAGGTCGTTGTCGTCACGGCAGCGGCGCAAGGCATCGGCAAGGCGAGCGCGCTGGCTTTCGCAAAAGCTGGCGCCACCGTCTACGCCACCGACATCAACGAGGCACTGCTGGCGGAGCTCGCCAAGACGCCGGGGATCAAGACCCGCAAGCTGGACGTACTCAACGACGAAGCCGTCAACGCCGCCTTCGCCGAGATCGGTGTCGTCGACGTGCTGTTCAACTGCGCCGGTTTTGTCCATTCGGGCTCGATCCTTGAGATGAAGGACGGCGACCTCGATTTCGCGCTGAACCTCAATGTTCGCGCCATGATCCGCACCAGCCGGGCCGTGCTGCCCGGCATGCTGGAACGCGGCGACGGATCGATCATCAACATGGCCTCGCTGGCCAGTTCGACCAAGGGCGTGCCCAACCGCTTCGTCTACGGCCTGACCAAGGCCGCCGTCATCGGCCTGACCAAGGCGATCGCCGCCGACTATGTTGGCAAGGGCATACGCTGCAACGCCATTTGCCCCGGCACGGTCGAGAGCCCGTCGCTGCAGGACCGCATGCACGCGCAAGGCGACTACGATGCCGCCCGCGCCGCCTTCATCGC
This sequence comes from Mesorhizobium sp. M1342, assembly GCF_040317955.1. Taxonomy (NCBI): domain Bacteria; kingdom Pseudomonadati; phylum Pseudomonadota; class Alphaproteobacteria; order Hyphomicrobiales; family Phyllobacteriaceae; genus Mesorhizobium; species Mesorhizobium sp. M1342. The sequence continues at coordinate 182,048 of NZ_JAMYLI010000006.1, forward strand.
CCGCCAGCCGATGGGCCGGCTTGGCACGCCGGAGGAGATCGCGGATCTCGCCGTCTATCTGGCCGGCGCCACCTATACGTCAGGGCAGGCGTACAATATCGACGGCGGCTGGTCGATCTGACTGCGGAAATCTTGCGCGAGCCGGACGATTTGGCCCTTTCCCGGCGTTTGACAGGGGATCGAAGAGTCTGAAAATCCCGCGCGCCGCTATCTTGCATGGCGATCGCGCTTGTCCGTAGTCAGGTCGATGGGTACGGTCCGCCGGTTCCGCGAAGGCGCAATCGCCTTGGCGGAAAGTTTGCAAAAGGCCACGAGGCCGCAATCAGGAGAAGAATTTAGATGAAACTGCTGCGCTATGGCGAGGTGGGAAGCGAACGTCCCGGCCTGCTCGATGCGGATGGAACGATCCGTGATCTCTCCGCTCACGTTACCGATATCGGCGGCAAGACGCTCGATCCGGCATCGCTGGCGGCACTCGCCAAGCTCGATCCGAAGTCGCTGCCAGCGGTTTCCGGCAGCCCGCGCCTCGGCGCCTGCGTTGCCGGCACCGGCAAGTTCATCTGCATCGGCCTCAACTATTCCGACCATGCCGCCGAAACCGGCGCCACCGTGCCGCCGGAGCCGATCATTTTCATGAAGGCAAGCTCGGCCATTGTCGGGCCGGATGACGACGTGTTGATCCCCCGCGGCTCGGAGAAGACCGACTGGGAAGTCGAACTGGCCGTGATCATCGGCAAAACCGCCAAATATGTCAGCGAGGCCGATGCGCTCGACTATGTTGCCGGCTATAGCGTTGCCCACGACGTCTCCGAACGCGCCTTCCAGGCCGAGCGCCAGGGCCAGTGGACCAAAGGCAAGTCCTGCGACACGTTCGGCCCGACCGGCCCATGGCTGGTGACCAAGGACGAGGTAGCCGACCCGCAGAACCTCAAAATGTGGCTGACCGTCAACGGCAAGACGATGCAGAACGGCTCGACCAAGACCATGGTCTATGGCGTCAAGTATCTGGTTTCCTATCTCAGCCAGTTCATGTCGCTGCACCCCGGCGACATCATCTCCACCGGCACGCCGCCCGGCGTCGGCCTCGGCATGAAGCCGCCGGTGTTCCTGAAGGCAGGCGATGTGGTTGCACTGGGCATCGAAGGGCTGGGCCAGCAAAAGCAGACGTTCAAGGCGGACGTATAGAGGTTGCGCTGCCCCCTCATCCGGCCGCTTCGCGGCCACCTTCTCCCCGCTGGGGAGAAGAAGTGAGCGTCGGCGCTGACAATCTCCTCTCCCCTCGGGGAGAGGTCAGCCGAGCGAAGTGGAGGCTGGGTGAGGGGGCTGCGCCCGCCTACTTTAGCACCTTCCCATCAGCCCCAAACCTATATGTCTTCGCCGGATCCGGCGTCGCATAGAGCGTCGCACCCGGCTCTGCATCATAGACGCCGAAAATGCGCACGGTAATCAGCCCCGCCTTCTCGCAATCGAGATACAGATTGGTGTCGGCGCCGAGGTGCTCGGCGTGCACCACCGTTCCCTTCCAGGCGCCTGACTTCGGATCGACGGTCAAATGTTCCGGCCGCACGCCGATGGTCTTGGCGGTTTCGCCAAGCCTGGCGCCGTCGACGAAATTCATTTTCGGTGAGCCGATGAACCCGGCGACAAACTCATTTTCCGGCGAATTGTAGAGCTCCATCGGGCCACCGATCTGCTCGATTTTCCCTGCGTTGAGCACCACGATCTTGTCGGCCAGCGTCATCGCCTCGACCTGGTCGTGGGTGACGTAGATCATCGTCGCCTTCAGCCGGCGATGCAGCTGCGCGATCTCCAGCCGCGTGTTGACGCGCAGTGCCGCATCGAGGTTCGAAAGCGGCTCGTCGAAGAGAAAAAGCTTTGGCTCGCGCACCACGGCGCGGCCGATGGCGACGCGTTGGCGCTGGCCGCCGGACAGTTCGGCCGGCCGCCTCGCGAGATAGGGCTCCAGCGACAGCATCGAGGAGGCGATGCCAATGCGGCGCTCGATTTCGGCCGCCGGCGTTCCTGCCTGCTTGAGGCCAAGGCCCATATTGTTCTTCACCGTCAGATGCGGGTAGAGCGCATAGGTCTGGAACACCATGGCGATGCCGCGCTTGGCCGGCGGCGTGGCGGAGACGTCCGCGCCGTCGATCACCACACGGCCCGAGGTCGAATCCTCCAGTCCGGCAATGACTCTGAGCAAGGTCGACTTGCCGCAGCCGGACGGGCCGACGAAGACGACGAACTCGCCGTCGTTCACTTCGAGGTTGATGCCCTTCAGCACCTCGACCGGCCCGAAGGCCTTCTTCACGTTCTCAATGTTCAGCGAGCCCACGGCAGTCCTCCAAATTGGAATGTGGGCGCCAGGGCACCCCCTGACGACAATTCTGCGGTCACAATCGCACCGCCTTTCCACTGCGCACGCTCTCGTCGGCTGCAAGGCAGACCGCGAGCGATCTGACCGCGTCGTCCATGTGTTTGGTGAGATCCAGATCCTCGCGGATCGCCTTCAGCATGAAGGCCTGTTCGAGGTCGCAGAGGTCCTGGTGGCCGGGCTCGCCTTCCATCGACAGCATTTCGTCGGCCTTGAGAAACTTGCCGTCCGCGCCGGTCGCGGCGCTGTGCAGGCGAATGGTCGAGGTCTTGGTGTGGGTGTCGATGTCGTCGGACTTCACACCTTCCTTCATGACGATCGACACGCAGCCATTGGGCGAGATGACGTCCTTCACAAAGAACGCCGTTTCCGAAATCATCGGCCCCCAGCCGGCTTCGTACCAGCCGACCGAGCCGTCGTCGAACAGCACCTGCAAATGGCCGTAATTGTACATCGAGGCCGCCACCTCCTCGGTCAGCCGCACGCCCATGCCGCGCACCTCGACCGGCCTGGCGTCGGTGATCTGCAGCATGACGTCGAGATAGTGCACGCCGCAATCGACGATCGGCGACGTCGTCTGCATCAACTGCTTGTGCGTCTCCCAGGTGTGGCCTGAGGATTGCTGGTTGAGGTTCATGCGGAAGACGTAGGGGCCGCCGAGCTTGCGCGCTTCGGCGATCAGCCTGATCCAGGACGGGTGATGGCGCAGGATGTAGCCGATCACCAGCTTCTTGCCATTGGCCTTGGCCGCCGCGACGACGCGCTTGGCATCGGCCACGGTCGTTGCCAGCGGCTTCTCGACGAAGACATGGCAACCGGCTTCGAACGCCCTCACCGCATAGTCGGCATGGCTGTCGGAATAGGTGGCGATGCAAGCGACATCAGGCTTTTCGTCGCGCAGCGCCTCGTCGAAGGAGCGCCTGATGGCATAGCCCGACAGCCCGTCCGGCAACGGCACGTCCGAGCGGTTGATCAGCGCCGCGATCTGGAAGCCCGGATTGCTATGATAGGCCAGCGCATGGCTGCGGCCCATATTGCCGAGGCCGGCGACGACGACGCGAAGAGGTGTTTCAGAGTTCACTTGACGGCTCCGGACGTGATGCCGCGGATCAGCTGCCGCGAGAAGATGACGTAGAGGATCAGCACCGGCATGATCGCCAGCGACAGGGCTGCCAGGATGGCGTTCCAATTGGTGACGAACTGGCCGAGGAACAGCTGCGCGCCGAGCGTCACCGTCTTGGTTTCTTCAGACGGCGCCAGGATCAGCGGGAACCACAGATCGTTCCAGATCGGGATCATGGTGAAAACGGCGACGGTCGCCATCGAGGGCCTGACCAGTGGCAGCACCAGCCGGAAGAAGATGGTGTATTCCGACAGGCCGTCGATGCGGCCGGCATTCTTCAGATCGTCGGACACCTGCTTCATGAATTCCGACAGGATGAAGACGGCAAGCGGCAGGCCCTGCGCGGTGTAGACCAGGATCAGCGCCGTCAGCGTGTTGACCAGCCCGCTCGCCACCATCAGTTGCAGGATGGCGACGGTGCCCAGCCGGATCGGGATCATGATGCCGAGCGCCAGATAAAGCCCCATCAGCGAGTTGCCGCGGAAGCGGTATTCCGACAGCGCGAACGCCGCCATGGCGCCGAACAACAGCACGAAGAACAGCGAGGCGACGGTGACGACGAGGCTGTTCTGGAAATAGTGGATGAAGTCGCCCTGGCCGATCACCGTCGTGTAGCCGATCAGGTCGAAGGTTTTGGGCGTCGGCGGCGTCAGCGGCGCGCCGAAGATGCCCGCGCGCGACTTGAACGAGTTCATGATGACGAGGATCACCGGAAACAGCGCGATCGCCGTGTAGGTCAACAGGATCGCGTGGGCGCCGATGGTGCGGGGCACGGAACGGGTGGCGGTGCTCATTGGGAGGTCTCCTGACGCACACTTCCAAGGAATGGCGCCAAGGCACCCCCCTCTGTCCTGCCGGACATCTCCCCCGCAAGGGGGGAGATCGGATGTCGCGACTGCTTTCGCCAATCACCAACGCAGCAAGATGGCCGGCAAGGCCAACGCTGCCAATCTCCCCCCTTGCGGGGGAGATGGCCGGCAGGCCAGAGGGGGGTGTTCAAGCTCGACATCTCGCCCCTCAGAACTGGTAGCGACGCAGGCGCGTCTGGACGAGGAAGAGGTAGACGCAGACGCCGCCGAGGATGATCAGGAACATCATCGTGGCAATCGCCGCGCCCATATTGGGGTCGCCGGTCTGCAGCTGGAAGCCGAAGAAGGCGCGGTAGAGGAAGGTGCCGAGAATGTCGGTCGAATAGTTCGGCCCGGCGAGCGCGCCTTGCGCGGTGTAGATCAGGTCGAAGGCGTTGAAATTGCCGACGAAGGTGAGGATCGAGATAATGCCGATCGACGGCAGGATCAGCGGCAGCTTGATCTTCCAGAACTGTGAAAGGCCGGTAATCCCATCGCATTCGGCGGCCTCGATCACCTCTTCGGGGATCGACAGCAGGGCGGCATAGATCAGCATCATCGGGATGCCGACGAACTGCCACACCGAGATCAGGCTGAGTGCGGTCAGTGCATATTGCTCCTTGCCGAGCCACGGCGTGAACAGGCCTTTGAGGCCGACGAGATCCATCAGATGCGGCGCCACGCCCCACAGCGGCGACAAGATCAGCTTCCAGGCGAAACCGACGATGACGAAGGACAGGATGGTCGGAACGAAGATCGCGGTGCGGTAGAAGGCCGCGAATCTGAGTTTCGGGCTGGACAGAAGCGCCGCCAGCATGACGCCGATCGGGTTTTGCACGATCATGTGGATGATGAAGAACCAGGTGTTGTTCCTGAGCGCGTTCCAGAAACCCACCGACCAGTTGGGGTCGCCGAACAGGGTGCGGAAGTTTTGCAGCCCAACGAAGACCTGGTGCTGCTCGATGTTGCGGAACAGCGACAGCTGCAGCGTGCCGGCGAGCGGCAGGATCATGATCGCCGTGTAGACAAGCACGGCCGGCGCCAAGAAGATGCCGATGTGCCAGCGGAACGGTCTTTTCGGTCTGATATCTGCGGCCATGAGTTCGGTCCCCGCCGTCTTTCGGTTCCAAAGGGTATCGATCTAGATGATGCCTCGATGCACGGCCCGAACACTCTTGCCCGATGCGGCAAGAACAAAGGCCTGCGACTGATCAGCTAGCCTTCCCCACAACAGTGAGGGTAAGGCCGGGAGGCGGTGCCGACAATCGCAATCTGAATAGGTGCACTGTGAATGAGGTGGTCCGGAACCGGCCAGGCGTGCGCCCGGCCGGCTCCGTTGCCTGAGCTCTTACTTCGCCGGCTTGTACCAGCTGTCGAGGCCGGTCTGCAGCTTCTTGGCGGCAGCTTCCGGCGTATCGGTGCCGTTGATGACGTTGGCCGATTCGACCCAGGTCTCGTTCTCGAGGTTCGGCGTGCCGCGCGACAGGATCTGGTAGGTCGAACGGATCGTCGGCTTGCACTTGGCGCGCCAGGAGACGAATTCCTGCGCCAGCGGGTCTGCCATCTTCACCGGCGAGGAGTTCAGGCTGAAGAAGCCCGGCAGCGCGTTGGCGTAGATGGTGGCGAAATCCGGCGAAGCGACCCAGGACAGGAAGGTCTTGGCCGCATCGGCATTCTTCGAAGCCGCATTGAGGCCCATGCCGATATCGGTATGGTCGGAGATGTAGCAGGTGTCGCCGGCCTTCTCGACCGGCGGCGGGAAGGCGCCCATCTTGAACTGCGCCTGGGTGTTGAACAGGCCGATTTCCCACGAGCCGGCCGGATAGATGGCTGCGCGGCCGAGCGTGAACAGGTTCTGGCTATCCGGATAGGTCTGCGCCTCGAAGCCATCGCCGAGATAAGGCTTCCACTTGGCCAGTTCCTCATAGGGCGCGACCCAGTCCTTGTCGGTCAGCTTCTGCTCGCCCTTGATCAGCGCCGCGCGGCCGTCCTCGCCCTTCCAGTAGTTGGGGCCGATGTTCTGGTAGCCCATGGTCGCGGCTTCCCAGAGATCCTTGGTGCCCATCGCCATCGGGATGTAGGTGCCGTCGGCCTTGATCTTGTCGAGCGCGGCGAAGAACTCGTCGCGGGTCTCCGGCACCTTGATGCCGAGCTTGTCGAAGGCGTCCTTGTTGTAGATGAAGCCGTGGATGACCGAGGCCATCGGCACGCAGAAGCTCGCCTTGCCGTCGTCGGTCTGCCAGGCGGATTTGGCGACGGGTGAGAAGTTCTCCATGCCGGGTAATGCCGAGAGGTCGGCAAGGTTGCCCTTCTTGAACAGCTCGAGCGACTTGTCGAATGGGCGGCAGGTGATCAGGTCGCCCGCCGAACCGGCGGCGAGCTTGGCGCCCAGCGCCGCGTCATATTCGGTCGGAGCCGACGGCGCGAACACCACCTTGATGCCCGGGTTCTTGGCTTCGAAGGCCGGGATCAGCTTGTCCTTCCAGATGGCAAGGTCGTCACCGCGCCAGCTTTCGATGTTGAGCGTTACGTCTGCGGCAGAAGCAACCCCGGCCGAGCCGAGAATGCTGGTGCCCAAAAGCAGTGCCGTCAGTAGTTTCGTTGTCATGCTCAGTCTCCCTGTTGACCTTTTTCAGGTTCGGTTTTGATGAGAACGGAGGCAGTGCGCCCTTTGCTCCCCTCTATCGCGGAAAGGGCCGGCCGCAGCTTCTGGCCGGCCTCTTCCAGTATCTTCTGCGCCGCGTCAGTGCTGTCGGCGCCGGCGGCGAGCAGAATGGCGGTCTTGACCGCGCCGCCGCTCTTCTCGAGCAGGCGGGCCGCCTCGTCCGTGTCGCGCCCGCTGACGGCGGCGACGATGCGCGCCGCGCGGTCGCGCAGCTTGATGTTGTCGGCCATGAGATTGACCATGTAGCCGTCATGCACATGGCCGAGATGGATTGCGGTCAGCGTCGACAGCATGTTGAGCGCGATCTTCTGGGCGGTGCCGGCGCCCATGCGCGTGGAGCCGGCGATCAGCTCCGGCGGCGTTTCGAGCAGGATAGCGGTTTGCGCCTGGCGCAGCAGAGCCGAGTTCCGGTTGTTGGCGATGCCGATGGTGGCAGCCCCACGGCGGGCAGCCTCCTCGATGGCCCGCACCGCATAGGGGGTCGTGCCACTGGCGGAAATGGCGATCAGGCAGTCGCCCTTGCCGAGGCCTGCCTCGGCAACCGCTGCCGCAGCCTCCTCGGTATCGTCTTCCGGCCCTCCGGCCAGCGTGCGGAAAGCGTCGTCGCCGCCGGCGATCAGGATGGCGATGCGGTCGCGGTGAATGCCGAAGGTGCCCGGCAACTCCAGTGCATCGGCCAGTGCCATCAGGCCTGAGCTGCCGGCTGCAGCGTAGGCGAGCTTGCCGCCGCTCTTCAGCCTGCCGGCAATGATCTCGGCGGCCCTGGCGATGGATGGAATGGCGTGGCGCACGACCTTGGCGGCTTCGATCTGCGCATCGGCCAAATAGGAAAGGACGGTGTCCGGAGCCTGGATATCCAGCCCCTCGGCATTTTTGTGAAGCGCTTCGGTGCGCGTTTCGGCCATCCCGGTTCCTCCAATACCAGAACAATACCAAAAAAATACCACTTGTCCACACGCATTAACGAATTCGCTGGTCGGAAATCGCTGAATCGACGAAATACGTAGATTTTTCAATAAAATACGGCTTAATCTTTTTGAAACGGAAATTAACCCTTGGCTATTGGTATTTTATTGGTATTATCCGCTTGGAGGAGAAATCACGTGAATTTCGTGCTCGGAATCGATGGCGGCGGCACCAGCTGCAGGGCCGCCCTGGCAACGGCGGACGGCATGGTGATCGGCCGCGCCAAAAGCGGCGCCGCCAACATCCGCACCGACCTGACCGGCGCCCGCTTGAACATCGTCGAGGCCGCGCGGCAGGCGTTCCTCGCCGCCGGGCAGGATGCGGAATTGATCCCGCGAACACCCGCAATTCTCGGCCTTGCCGGCGCCAATGTCGGCACCTACCGGCAGCAGCTCGAAGCGATCCTGCCGTTCAGCATCAGCCGCGTCGAGACCGACGCCGAGATCGCACTGGAAGGCGCCGTCGGCTCCGGTGACGGCGCCATGGCGATCCTCGGCACCGGCACCGCCTATATGGCGCGCAGACAAGGCAAATCGCGCGCCATCGGCGGCTGGGGCTTCCAGGTTGGCGACCAGGGCAGCGGCGCCCGTATCGGCCGCGACCTGCTCGAACAGACACTGCTTGCCTATGACGGCGTTCGCGCCGGTTCGCCGCTGACGCAGAGCATGCTGGCCGTCTTCCGCAACAACCCGGAGGACGTCGTCGAATTCACCACCAATGCCAAGCCGGGCGACTTCGGCGGCTTCGCGCCCAAGGTGTTCGAGCATGCCGAAAAGGGCGACAGCGTCGCCAACTGGATCCTCGACAGGGTGGTCGCCGACGTCGAAGCCTCGCTCGGCGCGCTCGACCTTGCCGACGACGCGCCGCTGTGCCTGCTCGGCGGGCTGGCGCCGCTCTACGCGCCGCGGCTGTCTGCCCGCTATCGGGCGCTGCTGAAGCCGCCGCTCGACGACGCGCTGGGCGGCGCGGTGCAGATGGCGGTTCGCCTTTTCGCCGGACACGCGGAGGCAACTCGATGAGCGAGGCCGCCGACCAGATCTTCGCCACGCTCAAACATCAGGCGCAAAGCGGCGCGCCGCTTTATCTGCAGCTTCGCAAGAGCATCGAGGACGCGGTCAATCGCGGCCTGATCGGGCCGGGCGACGCGCTGCCTTCCGAGCGCGACATCGCCACCAAGGCCGATATTTCGCGGGTTACCGTGCGCAAGGCGGTGCAGGACCTAGTCAAGGGCGGCATCCTGGTGCAGCGCCACGGCTCCGGCACCTTCGTGGCGCCGCGCATGGAGCGTGTCGAACAGTCGCTGTCGCGGCTGACCTCGTTCACTGAGGACATGGCGCGGCGCGGCATGGCTGTGCGTTCGGCATGGCTCGACCGCGGCCTTTACGCACCTTCGCCCGACGAGATGATGGTGCTCGGCCTGTCGTCGAGCGAACTGGTGGCGCGGGTGGCGCGCCTGCGCATCGCCAACGACACGCCGCTGGCGATCGAGCGCGCCTCGCTGTCGGCAAGCGTCTTGCCCGACCCGGCCGATATAGGCTCCTCGCTCTATGCGGCGCTGGAATTGACCGGCAACCGGCCGGTGCGCGCCGTGCAGCGCATTTCCGCCGCCAATCTCGGCGACAGCGACGCGCGCCTGCTCGAAGTGCCGCCAGGCATCGCCGGCCTGCACATCGAACGCATTTCTTATCTGGCGAGCGGCAAGGTGATCGAATTCACCCGCTCTATATACCGGGGCGACGCCTATGATTTCGTCGCCGAACTGCGGCTGACAGGGCCGAGCGAAGAGGGCCGACCATGAGTAAAGAGCCAATCAAGTCGACCGATGTGACCCATATGCGGCGCGAGATCGAGGAGATCCCGCAAGCCGTCGCCCGTCTGCTCGATGGCTCAGGCACCATGCTGACCGAGGCCGGGCGCGGCATCCGCGAACGCGACCCGCAGTTTGTCGTCACCGTGGCGCGCGGCTCGTCCGACCATGCCGCCACTTTCATGAAGTATGCCGTCGAGCTTACCGCCGGCCTCGCCGTGGCGTCGGTCGGACCGTCCATCGCCTCGATCTATGGCCGAAAGCTCAGGCTCGCCGGCTCGGCCTGCCTGGCGATCTCGCAGTCGGGCAAGAGCCCCGACATCGTCGCCATGGCCGAAACCGCGCGTGCCGGCGGCGCGCTGACCGTCGCCATCACCAACACCGCCGATTCGCCGCTGGCGCGTGCCTCGGACTATGCCATCGACATACTGGCCGGCCCCGAGCGCAGCGTGGCGGCAACCAAGACCTTCATCAATTCCGCCGTTGCCGGTCTCGCTTTGATGGCGCATGCCACCGGCGACGAAGCGCTGCTGGTGGCACTGGCCGGCTTGCCGGAGCATTTCCGCAAGGCGATCGCCTGCGACTGGATGAGCGTGCTGGCCGAAACGATCGAGAAACAGAAATCGCTGTTCATTCTCGGCCGCGGCCCGTCGGCGGCGATGGCCAATGAGGCGGCACTGAAGTTCAAGGAGACCTGCGGCATTCATGCGGAGGCCTACAGCGCCGCCGAAGTCATGCATGGCCCGCTGGCGCTGATCGGCCCCGATTTTCCGGTGTTGGCGCTGGCCGCGCGCGATGCGTCCGAACCGTCCATCGCCGAGGCCGCCGACAGCCTGGCGGCCAAGGGCGCGCCGGTGTTCGTCACCTCCGCACTTGGCAAACGCGCCGTGCGCCTGCCGCATGTCGCCACCGGGCACCCGCTGACCGATCCGCTGACGCTGATTGTGTCCTTCTACATGTTCGTCGAGGCCTTTGCCCGCCACCGCGGTCTTGATCCGGATACGCCGCGCAATCTTCGCAAGGTGACGGAGACAGTATGAACGATCGCTTTGCCCTGACTGGTGCCCGGATTTACGACGGGGACGACTGGCATGAAGGCCACGCGCTCGTCGTGCGCGACGGCCTCGTCGAGGCTATTTTGCCCACCAGCGCCATCCCCTCGGATATCCGCGTCGTCGAGACTGGCGGTGGCGTGCTGGCGCCGGGCTTCGTCGACCTGCAGGTCAATGGCGGTGGCGGCGTCATGCTCAACGACCATCCCGATGTCACCTCGATCGAAACCATCTGCAAGGCGCATGCGCCCTTCGGCACGACGGCGCTGCTTGTGACGCTGATCACCGACACGCCCGGCGTCACCGCCGCCGCCGTCGCCGCCGGCGAAGCAGCGGCGCTGCGGAAGGTGCCGGGCTTCCTCGGCCTGCATCTCGAAGGCCCGCATCTGTCGATCGCGCGCAAGGGCGCGCATGATCCGGCGCTGATCCGGCCGATGACGGACGCCGACCAGGCGATGCTGATCGCGGCGCGGCAAAAGCTGCCGGTGCTGCTCACCACCATAGCGCCGGAATCCGTCGAACCGGCGCGTGTCTCGGCACTCGCCAAGGCCGGCATCGTCGTCAGCCTTGGCCATTCCGACACCGGCTACGCCACCGCCAGTACCTTTGCCGAGGCCGGCGCCTCGATGGTCACCCATCTGTTCAATGCGATGAGCCAGATCGGCAATCGCGAGCCCGGGCTGGTGGGCGCGGCCATCGACATCGGCGCGTTGTCGGCCGGTCTCATCGCCGACGGCATCCATGTCGATCCCGCCACCATCAAGATCGCGCTGCGCGCCAAGCAAAGTCCCGGCAAGATCGTGCTTGTCAGCGACGCCATGGCGACGATCGGCACCGACATGACCTCGTTCACGCTGAACGGCCGCACCATCTACCGCAGGGACGGCAGCCTGCGGCTTGCCGACGGTACACTGGCGGGCGCCGATCTCGACATGATCTCTGCCGTGCGTTTCATCCACCGCGTAGTCGGGGTCGAGCTTTCCGAGGCCTTGCGCATGGCCTCGCTCTATCCGGCGCAGGCGATCGGCCAGTCGCACCGGCTCGGCCGCTTCGCCAACGGCACGGCCGCGGACATGGTCGCGCTGTCGGACGATCTCGACACGAAGGGCGTCTGGATCGGCGGCGAAAAGGTTTTTGCGGCCGGTTCCGCCACTGCGTTGATTTCAGGTTCAAGTCGGCTGACGTCATGAAACCTTTTGATTTTGAGGTCGTTGTCGGAGCGTATGTCCGAGGCGAAACCCAAATTGAAACAGGCCGACGGCATCAAACCGCGCGATGCCTTGAAGCCGCGACAGCAAGCGCCGCGTGACCAGAGGCCACGCCACGAGGAGTTGCGCGAAAAAAAGCCGTCGGCCGCCGAAGCTGCCCCCGAGGTCGACGGCCAGCCGGGACCGCCACCGGAGGCTGTCGAGCCCGATCCGCAACTGACGCTCGAAGAGGCCGAGCAGGCGCGCAAGAAATATCTGCTGCGGCGTTTCTGGATCAGCGCGCGCGGTTACTGGAGCCGGCGCGGCGACCGGCTCGCCTGGCCGTTCACGATCGGGGTGTTGCTTCTAATCTGCATCAATATCGGCTTCCAGTATGGCATCAATGTCTGGAACCGCTCGATGTTCGATGCGCTCGAGCAGCGCAACGCCCGCAGCGTCTACTTCCTCAGCGCGCTATTCGTACCGCTGGTGATCTGCAGCGGCAGCCTTGTCGTCGCGCAGGTTTACCTGCGCATGACGATCCAGCGCCGCTGGCGTTCCTGGCTGACCACCGCGGTCATTGCGCGCTGGCTGGCAAGCGGTCGCTACTACCAATTGAACCTCGTCGGCGGCGACCACCAGAACCCCGAGGCCCGCATGACCGAGGATTTGCGCATCGCCACCGAGTCGCCGGTCGATTTCATCGCCGGCGTCCTCAACGCGTTCCTGTCGGCCTCGACCTTCATCGTCGTGCTGTGGACCATCGGCGGCGCGCTCACCCTGCCGATCGGCAGCGAGAGCATTACCATTCCCGGCTTCCTAGTCATCACCGCGATGATCTATGCCGCCATCACCTCGACCTCGATGGTGGTCATCGGCCGCCATTTCGTCCGGCTCTCCGAGCAGAAGAACCAGGCGGAAGCCGAATTGCGCTACACGCTGACGCGCGTGCGCGAAAACGGCGAGAGCATCGCCTTGCTGGGCGGCGAGGAGGAGGAGCGCAGCGGCATCGACAGGAATTTCGGCCATGTGCTCAGGCAATGGGCGCTGCTGACGGGCCAGCACATGCGCACGGCGGCGGTGTCGCAGGGATCGAGCCTGTTTGCGCCGGTCGTGCCGATCCTGCTGTGCGCGCCAAAATTCCTCGAAGGCTCGATGACGCTTGGCGAGGTGATGCAGGCAGCGTCTGCCTTTGGCATCGTGCAAGGCGCGTTCGGATGGCTGGTCGACAACTACCCGCGTCTTGCCGACTGGAACGCCTCGGCGCGGCGCATCGCCTCGCTGATGATGTCGCTCGACGGGCTCGAGCGTGCGGAGCAGAGCGACGCGCTCGGACGCATCCAGCACGGCAAAACCGAAGACGGTGCGATGCTCAGCCTCGACGATCTCTCCGTCACGCTCGACGACGGCACCTCCGTGGTCAAGGAAACCGAGGTTGCGATCGAACCGGGTGAGCGCGTGCTGGTGGCTGGCGAATCCGGCTCGGGCAAGTCGACGCTGGTGCGGGCCGTTGCTGGCCTGTGGCCATGGGGCGGCGGCAGCGTCAATTTCCACGCCGACAGGCGACTGTTCATGCTGCCGCAACGCCCCTACATCCCCTCGGGCACGCTTCGCCGCGCGGTCGCCTATCCCGCGGCGGCGGACAAGTGGACGATCAAACAGATCAAGGCCGCCCTCGACAAGGTCGGCCTTGCCTATCTTGCCGAAAGGATCAAGGAAGAAGCGCCATGGGACCAGACGCTGTCGGGCGGCGAAAAGCAGCGCCTCGCCTTCGCGCGCCTGCTGCTGCACCGCCCCGATATCGTCGTGCTGGATGAAGCAACCTCGGCGCTCGACGAGAAGAGCCAGGACACCATGATGGCGACGGTGATCCGCGAATTGCCTGATGTCACCATCATCAGCGTGGCGCACCGGGCCGAGCTGGAAGCCTTCCACAGCCGCAAGATCACCCTCGAACGGCGCGAGGGCGGCGCCAAGCTTGTCAGCGACATCAATCTCGCCCCACGCAAGCGCAACCTGCTGAAGCGCGCCTTGTGGGGTTCCGGCAGCCGGGCCGAAAGGCCGCGCAAGGAGTAAGGCGCCCCTGCCCCAGCGCAACTATGATGCGTATATGTCCTTGTAGGTGTCGCGCAGCAGGTTCTTCTGTACCTTGCCCATGGTGTTGCGCGGCAGTTCATCGACGAAGATCACCCGCTTCGGGTGCTTGTATTTCGCCACCCGCCCGGCGATGGCGCCGAGAATTTCGGCATCGGTGATCGGCGATGACGGCGCACGCACGACGACGGCGGTGACGCCTTCGCCGAAATCCGGATGGGCAACGCCGATGACGGCGCTTTCGCTAACCCCGTCGAGCGCGTCGATCTCGCTTTCGAGTTCCTTCGGATAGATATTGTAGCCGCCCGATATGATCAGGTCCTTGCCGCGGCCGACAATGTGGACGTAGCCGTCGGCGTCGACCATACCGAGATCGCCGGTGATGAAAAAACCGTCGGCGCGGAATTCCGCCTTGGTCTTCTCCGGCATACGCCAATAGCCGCCGAAGACGTTGGGGCCTTTGACCTCGATCATGCCGACCTCACCCTGCGCAAGTGCTGCGCCGCTGTCGGGATCGGCGATGCGAAGCGTGACGCCGGGCAAGGGGAACCCGACCGTACCGGCGCGCCGCTCGCCCTCATAGGGGTTCGAGGTGTTCATGTTGGTCTCGGTCATGCCGTAGCGTTCGAGGATCGCGTGGCCGGTGCGCTCGCGCCAGGCCTTGTGCGTCTCGGCCAAAAGCGGCGCCGAGCCGGAAATGAACACACGGATGTTTTTTGCCGCCTCATGGGCCAGCCCATCCTGCTGCAGCAGGCGCACGTAGAAGGTCGGCACGCCCATCAGGGCCGTGGCACGCGGCATCAGCGAGACGATGCGGGCCGGATCGAACTTCTGCTCGAACAGCATCGAGGCGCCGGCCATCAGGACGACATTGGTGGCGACGAACAGGCCGTGCGTGTGGAAGATCGGCAATGCGTGGATCAGCACGTCGTCTCCAGTGAAACGCCAGTGCTCGACCAGCACGCGCGCGTTCGAAGCAAGGTTCTCGTGGCTGAGCATGGCGCCTTTCGAACGGCCGGTGGTTCCCGACGTGTAGAGGATTGCCGCGAGGTCATCCGACCCGCGCGCCACGTCATGAAAATCCGTCGGCAGCCGCGAGGCCTGGTCGGTCAGCGATCCCCGGCCGTCGCGGCCGAGCGTGACGGTGACGGCGCCCGTCTTTTCCGCCAGCGCGCCGATATCGGCCGCTCTTGCCGGATCGCAGACGACCAGGCGTGGTTCCGCGTCGCCGAAGAAATACTCCAGCTCGGCCAGCGTATAGGCGGTGTTGAGCGGCAGGAAGACGGCGCCGGCTCGCAAGCAGGCGAGATAGAGCATGACCGCTTCCGGGCTCTTCTCGACCTGCACGGCAATGCGGTCACCGGGTTCGACATCCAGTTGCAAGAGCGCATGCGCAAGCTGCGCAGAGCGGGCCAGCATATCGCCATAGGTGAGCAAGCGGCCATCATCGGTCTCCATCAGCAAGCGCGCTGGCGCCGGCATCCGGGACCGGAACGCATCGAACAGATGATTGCTCATGAAGACTTCCTGGGGTGCTACGGCGCTGAGCATGCGCCTGTCGCGGCATGCCCCGGCGGCGAGAGTTCGCGGTTCTTGGCCGCGCCGTCAAGCCCGCCGACAGCGGTTCACGCCGGCCGCTCTCCACGCAGGCTGAGCGCAAGAAACGAGCGCAAGAGACCCGCCAGGAAACGACTGCTATCGCCGAGCGCGTTTGCCGGCGAGTTCCTTCGTTTCGTCGTCCTGCTCGAAGCGCTTCATGCACATGGCGGCAGTCAACCGGTAGTGGTTGAGCAGTGCCTCGACGGCGCCGTCGGCATTGCCGTCCAGGGCACATTCGGCGATCAGGCGATGCTCGCCGAAATCGTCGCGCTGGACGCCTTCGCCATCATTGGCCATTTGCCGGTAGCGATAGGCGTGATCGGAGAGCTGGTCGCAAAACCCCACCAGCCATTGCGACCGGCAGGCCGAAATCAGCACCCTGTGAAAGATGCGATGCAGCCTCTCCCAATCGGGATTGAGCGAGACGAGGTTCTGCGGCGAAAAACGTGACGCACGGCCCAGGCGATGCAGCGCCAGCACGAGTTGTTCTTCCCATTCGGCGGTGCGGTGGACGATGGATTCGCGAAGCGCCCGCTCCTCGAGCCAGCAGCGGGTGCGCGTCAGCTCTTCGAGTTCCGGCGCACTGACCGGCATGATGAAGAAGCCGCGCTGGTCGTGCCGGCCGAGAAGTCCTTCCGAGGCGAGGCGATTGAGAGCCTCGCGGACAGGTGAGGCGCCGGCCCCATATTTGGAGACAACCCATTCGACCCGCAGTTTGCTCTCGGTTTCAAGGACACCGCCGAGAAGATCGTCCCGCAATTGCTGATAGACCGTACTCGCAAGCGTGCTCTTCGGTCCCGCAGCGTCGTCGTTCAGATTGGCAGCTCCGTATGTCATAGCGACTCCTTGTCCCCAAGACTTGGCCTGGGCGATTCGAGTCTGAAAGCATTCGCCGTCTCGTACTTGTACCATACAGCGCGAGCATTCGCCTGCTCAAGCAGAAGATCACGCTATTGTACTTTAGCACGAAGGAATATGCGGCATTCCGGAGCTCAATGCTGTAATTCCGCGCATTTTCACAACCTGTGGAAACTTAACATGTTTTGTATGCACGCAGGAGAATCTGTCTTTCTGTTCTTTTGTATGCGCGCGAGATCAACTGTCTGCTTTGGGCATAGGCCGGCGGACCTTGAGACCGAATCAGGCAACCGCTCAGCCCGATGCCGTTGCGCATCAGATCTTCACAAGCCCCGCCCGGGACCAGAACCTTAGCCGGCATGTCGGGCCGACCGCGGGAACACCGCCGGTCAGCCGGCTGCGTTGTCGGCTGCCGTCCTGATCGCCTGGATGTTCTGACGATAAGCCTCGACGCTGCCGCCTTTGAAGATGGCGGCGCCCGCCACCAGCACGTCGGCGCCGGCAGCGGTGACCAGCGGCGCGGTCTCGGCTGAAACACCGCCGTCGATCTCGATGCGGATCGGCCGGCCGCCGATCAGGGCCTTGACCCGCTTCACCTTGTCGACGACCGCCGGGATGAAGGCCTGGCCGCCGAAGCCCGGATTGACGGTCATGATCAGGATCAGGTCGAGCCGGTCGAGCACGTATTCGACCACGCTTTCCGGCGTCGCCGGATTGAGCGACACACCGGCCTTCTTGCCAAGGTTCCTGATGGTCTGCAGCGAGCGGTCGAGATGCGGGCCGGCCTCGGCATGGACGGTCAAACCGTCGCAGCCGGCCTCGGCAAAAGCGGCCAGATAGGGGTCGGCCGGGGCAATCATCAGATGGCAGTCGAAGAAGGCCTTGGTGCGGTTGCGGATCGCCTTGATCACCGGCGGGCCAAAGGTGATGTTGGGCACGAAATGCCCGTCCATAACATCAAGATGGATCCAGTCGGCGCCGGCCGCCGCCACCGCTTCGACCTCATCGCCGAGTTTGGAAAAATCCGACGCCAGCACCGATGGTGCAATCAGGGTCTTTCTGCTCATGGGTGCGGCCTTTCCGAGTGTCCTTCTCGTTCGGCCACCCTATCGACTGCCTAATGTGCCACAGCCGACTTGTCGAGGGTGCAGGCGCGGGCACCGCGCAGGCTGACGTGCCAGCATCCCCGATCACGTGCGGCCAATTCCCGCTTGCCCCCACAGCTACGAAGAAAAACCCGCCGAATTGCTCCGGCGGGTTTCTGGTCTCGTGTCGAGCAGTGGTTATTGCTGCTGGAGTTTCAGGATTCTGTCTGGAACCGGATCCTGTTGCTGTTCGACCTGCGGCCTGCGCCGTGGCAATACCTGCTGCAGCAGCAGGCCGGGGTTGAGCTCCAGCGACGGTTGTCCGCGGACGGGCCGGCAGTTCGGATAGCGCCCGATCGTGCCTTCCGGGCAGCGCCGCCTGATGATCGGCTGGCATTGGCCATTGATCATCTGCGAGCCCGGTGCGCATTCCACCTCCTGTCTGGGCTTGCGGCATGCGCCGTTGATCACCTGCGTCCCACGCGGGCAGACACACTCGCCGCGCTTGTTGTGGACCTGGCCGCGTATGTCGCATTGCTCCTGCGTCGGCTGCTTGCGCCGGCAGGCATTGCCCCGCACCTCGGTACCCCTCGGGCAGACACAAATGCCGTTGGCGTCGTGGACCTGACCACGGATGGTGCACTGCTCAGGCTTTGGCCGGATCGGACGGCAGGCGCCGTTTCTGACCTCGGTACCCCTTGGGCAGGCACAATCGCCATCCGCGTCGTGGATCTGACCACGGATGATGCACTGCTCAGGCTTCGGCTGGATCGGGCGGCAGGCACCATTGCGCACCTCGGTCCCTCTCGGGCAGACGCAGTCTCCATCGGCGTCGTGAACCTGACCACGGATCGTGCACTGCTCAGGCTTTGGCTGGATCGGGCGGCAGGCATTGCCCCTGATCTCGGTTCCCCTGGGGCAGACACAATCGCCATCCGCATTGTGGACCTGGCCACGGATGGTGCACTGCTCGGGCTTGTCGGTCCTGACACATCTGCCGTTCTCGAGCCCGGTTCCGCGTGGGCAGACGCAACGTCCGTCCTCGGTGCGGATCTGGCCTTCGAGCAGCACACAGCGCTTCGGCTGTTCCGGCTTCGGCACGATACCACCGCCCGGCGAGCACTGGCCGTTGCGGTAGGTAGTGCCTTCCGGGCAAACGCAGCGGCCGGCATCGTTCATGACGAAGCCTTGCGAGCATTCCTTCTTCGTCTCCTGGCTAATGGTGAAGGGATGGCAGGCATAGGCCTTGCCACGATCGCCCTGCACATTGGTCTGATCGCCGCCGAGCACCTCGCCACCGCCTTGCACCCGTGTCTCGGGAGAGAGCACGCCGACGCAGTTCTGGCCGCTGACATTGCCCTGCAGATTGGCCAGGCGACCGTCGTCGGGAATGACCACGGTGACATGGTGCACCTGGCTTTCGCCGGCGCCGAGCGTCAGGTTGGCAATGCAGGACGCAGGCAAGGTTGCCGGTTCCGGCGAACAGCCAAAGGGCGGATCGATCGACGTGATCTCAACGCCTTCCAGCCTGCCGAGACCCTCCACGCCGATCGCATCGCCAATGCGGACCGGCCCGGAGAAGGGGGTCGTTCCGTCATTGGTGATAGTGATCTCGAACGAACAGGGTTGGCCGAGCCTGCATTCACGGTCGCCGGTCTTTTCGACACGGATGGTCGAAGAACCGCCGCCCTTGGCGCAGGCCTGGCCAAAGGGATAGACGACGTCGTCGCCCGGTGCCGGCCCATAGGAGCCGCGCGCGCAGTTTTCGAACGCGCCATTGGCCGAGACCGTCACGTCGAAGTGGCGGCTGGTTCCAGGTACCATGACGGCACCGGGAATCTGGCACGACAGCGCGTTGGCCGGAACCGGTCCACACGCCCATTCCGCACCGTCAGGGGTGACGGTCTGGATCTGGACAGGCGCGCCGCCGGCAACCAGCGTGGCGGCATCGTTGACCAGCACCGGGCCGGTGGGGGCAGCGGTGCCAAGGCTGATGACGGTGATGCGGCAAGAGATGACCGCAGCGCCGGCGAGCGAGCCGTTGCACACCTTGGCGATGCGCAAGGTCGGCTTGCCGCCATTGGGATGACGGAAGCGTTCCTTTGCGCAGGCCTTGTTGTTGGTGAGATCGTTTTCACCGGGGATGGGCTTCACCGTCGCGCAATTCTCGACAGTGTCCGACTGGTAGCCGGCCGGCATGACCGCCTTGACGACGATCGGCGTCGAGCCGCCCGGAGGCAGCGAGATGCCCGCATTGTCGCAGCGGAACAGCCCGGGGCCGGTTGGTGCGCAGGTCCATGGCGGGCTCGGGCCGAAGGTCGAGGAGGCTGGCGCGCCGCCGGGATAATTGTCGATGACCGTCAGCGGTCCATTGTAGGTGGCGCTGCCGTTGTTGATGATGTCGATCACGAAGTAGCAGATGCCGTCGGCCGTGCAGACCGGGATACGGGCACGCTTCTTCAGGATCAGGTCGACCTTCTTTTCGACCGGCGGCCGGCAGTCGCGGTCGCGATCGCCACGCCGGCAGACCGGGATCGAGGCACAGCCGCGGTCGTTCGACTGGCTGCCGAACAGTGGCTTGTCGCTGGCCCCGTAATTATAGGTGGCGCAGTTGCGCAAGACGCTGCCTTGCCAGCCTCCGGCCGGCTTGAAGCCGAGCTTGAGGTCGACGGAGGCCCCCGGATTGAGCGTGGTCACCGGATGGGTGCAAATCATAGGGGTGGTGCCGGGTACGCAGACCCAGGGCGGATTGGGCCCTGAATCGAGTGTCGAGCCGGCCGGCAGCGTCACCTCGTCGAGCACGATCTTGCCGTGGTAGGCACCGGTGCCGACATTGGTGACCCTGATGGTGAAGTCGCAGCCGCCGCCCATCGTGCAACGCGTCACGTCGGCGCGTTTCTCAACCTTGAGGTCCGGCTCCTTGTCCTTGGGCGGGCACCTCTGGTCACGCGGGATGACGATGTCGATGGTCTGCGTGCAGCACAGGCCCCAGCCTTCCTTCGGACCGGCATAGGTTTCGATGCCGGTGACGATGAGGTGGATGACGTCGCCGGGCGATGCGCCGACGATCTTCCAGTTGAGCACACCGCCGCCCGCCGGCACCAATTGGGTGTCGGGAATGATGGTGATGCCTGATGTGGTCGTCGACACCTGCACCCACTTGCCGCCCATCTCCGGTCCGACCGGCATGTGGTAGATGAAGGCGCCGCCGCCGGGCACGCAGTCGACGGTGCCGCGCTCCACCTTGAAGCATTCCTTGCCGGGAGGTGGCGGCGGCGGGTTGCACTTGGTGACGTCGATCTTGATCGAGGTCTTCACGCCGGTCTTGAAGTCGCCGTCGTCGGGCTTGCTCGGATCCTGCGACGGGATGATGGTCCCGGTGCCCGGTCCGGCGGTCACCTTGATCATCCCCTGGTTGTCGACGATCGTCGGCGCGGGAAATGCCGCATGATCGATCTTGGCCGTGATCTTGAAGTTGATGACGCGCTCGTTGGGAGCGCCGGCGCCGTCGAGATCGGAAGTGGAGATGCGGAAGTCTGAAACAACAGCGGTATCGTTGGGACCCGCCGAGGTGCTGATCGTCGCGCCCGGCAGTGGTCCGCCGGATGAATCCGTGCCGTCGCCGGACACATTGACGTTGACGATCTCAAGGCCGTGCGGAAGCTGGTCCTTGAAGTCGACCCGGACCTTCTTCAGCCTGGCCTCAAGGCTCGGGTCGGCAAGGCCCTGCGGATCGCCGCGCAGGCCGAAGCTCAGCGAATAGACGACGTAGTCGCAGCCTCGTTGAGTGCCTTTCTTGGTGAAGAAGGGCACGACCCGGTCGGGCCTCGGAGTGATGACGCGCGAACTGTCGAGATCGAGCTTCAGCTCCGGGGTGATCGGGGCAGCGTCTTCCGCAAAGCCTTGCACCGGGGTTAGCATGGCGACCGCGATACCGGCCGCCATCAGCCAGCGCGCGCCGCGCCTGGCGTATGACAGGGGTTTCATGATCGTCTCCATGACGGTTTCTTGAGTGTTGGTTGCGAGCGGGGAGAGTGCGAGATTTTTCATCTTCCCCTCCTCAACGTTCGCAACTGACGGCTGGGGTCCTGAGCGGCAAGGTCATCTTGCAGCAAGGGTAGTAGCCACCCTTGTCCTTGTCGGACTTCCTGTAGAAGCAAAGCCCAACATCCACTCTGTCGCCCGGATAGTGGCCGGTAATGTCGATCGTGTAAGGCTGGCCGGGCGCATGCGACTGGGATGACGTCACCCCGACGCCTGGCGTCCTGGACTTTGTCTCATTCGAAGGTTGGGCCTTGATCGAATCGCCGCTGAAGCCGGCATGGTCATGGAGATAGAGATCGGCCTGGAGGCCGCGAGGCGTGCAGTAATACCTGATATCCTCGACATCGATGCACGGAGGCAGATTGCCGGGCGGTGGGAAGTCCGGCGGGTAGAAGGGGGGCAGGTAGCCGCCCGGGATTTCTTCATAATAGCCGGCGCGGCCTTCACAAGGATGCCAGACGGCGACGTCGCCGACATGGCCCTCGACCTCCGGGTCTTCGAAATAGCCGTCGAAGTCGACGAACCAGGAGCCGAAGGGCGGCACATTGGCCGGCTTGACCAGCTCTTTCGGCGTGATCTGCACGCCGTGCACGGCGAGCGGCCCGCCGGCGGCGAGCTGTTCGGCGAGAGCCGGATTGTCGCGCAATTTGTCGCCGGTGTTGACCAGCGTCTGCGTGCAGACCGATGTGTCGAGAGTGCCGTCGGAATCATAGCCATACTGCAGGTCGAGACCGCCGGCCGACTGCCGGTTGCCCTGCGGGAAGCCGACCGCATATTCCTGCGGCACTTCGACCCAGACCGATTCCGTTTCCGGATCGTCCGGGTTCTCTCTGAAGTAGCGGATGACCTCGCCCTTGCCGGAATCGGCGAACTGGCTGTAATCGTAGCGGTTCTCGACCGGGCCGCGCTGGGCCAGGTACATGAAGCCGCTGTTGTCGAAGGCGATGTCGGTGACGGCGTAGTCCTTGTCGGCCTTGACCGTCAGTTCCCAACGCGGGTCGCCGGCAAAACTGCCGTTGCGGGCAATGCCCACCGACCAGATTTCAGACTTTTCACCGACCGAATAATAAAGCCGGCCGCCATGATAGGAGACGGCCCAGATGCGGCGCTCGTCCTGCGTGTAGCCCCAGCTGTCGGGGTCTTCGCTGTCGAAAGCCGCACCCTGTATGTCCATCACCGAACCATCGTCGGCGATCGGAGCTAGCCCATGCGCCGGGCGCCCGGCAACGCCGTGGTCGAAACTGTCGATCAGCGCGCCGATGGCGTCGATGCGATGGACCAGGCCGGTATCGAGGTCGGAGGCGAAGAACTGGCGGTGAGTGGCGTCGAAAGTGAGATTGCCGATGCCGGGACCGCTGTTGGTGTCGATGTCGGCGAATTTGGAGACCTGGCCGGTGATGCCGTCGATCTTCCAGATGGTGCCCGGCCCGCCACCGTTTTCGGTGCCGAACTGGCCGTCCATGAAGGTGGCGCCGGCCGCGCCGCGGCGCTGCCGCTCGGGGCGGCCGTCATCGTCGGCGTCCAGGGTGACGATGCGGATGCCGTGCAGCGAGGTGGCGCCGGCATAGAGATTGGGAATGCCCGATGGAACGCCGTCGCGCACGCCGTCATCATAGGTGACGCCGAACACCTGGCCGATCTGCTCCGCCGTCACCTCGAGGGGCGGCGGGGTGTTGACCAGTTGCCCGGAGGCCGGGCCGCCCAGATGCGAGACGTCGAACACGCGCAAGGTGGCGCGCGTGGTGTCGATGAAGGTTTCGTCGACCGGATCGACGCCGGGCGGCAGGCCCCCTTTTTCGGAATCAGGGGGGTCGAAATTGGGAATGACGGTGCCGGAGAATCCAGTCACCGCCATCGAACCGGGATAGATGATCCGGGTTTCCTGCGCCTGGGCGGCGCCCAGCCACAGGCCGAGTGCCAGCGCCAGCAACCCGCCTGGATGCACAGCGCGGCGCAAGCCGCCATCAAGAGACGACACGAACGAGCCGCGGATGCGAGACATGACACTACCCCCCGTAGTCGACGGGAGAACGTCGGGTCTGGCCGCGCAAATCAGGGCAAGGCGCGGCGGTCCGGCTCGTTCTTCCCTGATCGAATTGTCTGCTTTCCTCAAAATCACGATACGCCTGCTCTTACGCAGGGTCAACGGAACCAGCGGGAAGCCCAGCGCATCGACCTCGTCCCGAAGGCAGTGGTCGCGCCGAGCTCCTGTTGTTCCCGGAGACCGCAGAGCCTCTGGGTTATTGGTCATGGGGGCTTCCTTTCCGGGCCGCACCATGCGGCACCTGGAGATCAGTCGCGGGCGGAGGTGGAAAGGTTCATGGAAGCCTTGCGCAGAATGCTTGCGCGCGATGCCGCCTGTTCTTATATACGCGCCAAGCCGTTCGGCGCCGGAATGCCGGTTGCCGGAACGGGATTTCTTGTGAACAGGGGCTTTCGTCGGAACGCCTGTACGGGTCCTGAGAGCCTGCTTAGCGGAGAGACTAGAAAAATGGCAAAAGTAATCGGTATCGATCTCGGCACCACCAACTCCTGCATCGCCATCATGGATGGCAAGGAGCCGAAGGTAATCGAGAATGCGGAAGGCGCGCGCACGACGCCTTCCATCGTCGCCATCTCGGGCGACGACGAACGTCTTGTCGGCCAGCCGGCCAAGCGCCAGGCGGTCACCAATCCTGAAAACACCATCTTCGCGGTCAAGCGCCTGATCGGCCGCCGCTATGACGATCCGGTGACGGAGAAGGACAAGAAGCTTGTCCCCTACAAGATCGTCAAGGGCGACAATGGCGATGCCTGGGTCGAGGCCGGCGGCAGGAAGCAGTCGCCCTCGCAGATTTCGGCCATGATCCTGCAGAAGATGAAGGAAACGGCGGAAGCCTATCTCGGCGAGAAGGTCGAGAAGGCGGTCATCACCGTTCCGGCCTACTTCAACGACGCCCAGCGCCAGGCAACCAAGGATGCCGGCAAGATCGCCGGCCTCGAAGTGCTGCGCATCATCAACGAGCCGACCGCGGCAGCGCTTGCCTATGGCCTCGACAAGAAGGAAGGCAAGACCATTGCCGTCTATGACCTTGGCGGCGGCACGTTCGACATTTCGGTGCTCGAAATCGGCGACGGCGTGTTCGAGGTGAAGTCGACCAATGGCGACACCTTCCTCGGCGGCGAGGATTTCGACATGCGCCTGGTCGAATACCTGGCGGCCGAGTTCAAGAAGGAACAGGGCATCGACCTGAAGAACGACAAGCTCGCCCTGCAGCGCCTCAAGGAGGCGGCTGAAAAGGCCAAGATCGAGCTGTCGTCGACGACCCAGACCGAAATCAACCTGCCTTTCATCACCGCCGACGCGACCGGGCCGAAGCACCTGACGCTGAAGCTGACGCGCGCCAAGTTCGAGCAGCTGGTCGACGACCTGGTCCAGCGCACGATTGCCCCTTGCAAGGCGGCGCTCAAGGATGCCGGCCTGAAGGCCGGCGAGATCGACGAAGTCGTCCTGGTCGGCGGCATGACCCGCATGCCCAAGATCCAGGAGATCGTGAAGCAGTTCTTCGGCAAGGAGCCGCACAAGGGCGTCAATCCGGATGAGGTCGTCGCTCTCGGCGCCGCCATCCAGGCCGGCGTGCTGCAGGGCGACGTCAAGGACGTGCTGTTGCTCGACGTGACGCCGCTGTCGCTCGGCATCGAGACGCTGGGTGGCGTGTTCACCCGCCTGATCGAGCGCAACACGACGATCCCGACCAAGAAGAGCCAGGTGTTCTCGACGGCCGAGGATAGTCAATCGGCCGTGACCATCCGGGTCTTCCAGGGTGAGCGTGAAATGGCCGCCGACAACAAGGCGCTCGGCCAGTTCGACCTGGTCGGCATTCCGCCGGCGCCGCGCGGCGTGCCGCAGATCGAGGTCACCTTCGATATCGACGCCAACGGCATCGTCAACGTTTCGGCCAAGGACAAGGGCACCGGCAAGGAGCACCAGATCCGCATCCAGGCATCGGGCGGTCTTTCGGACGCCGACATCGAGAAGATGGTCAAGGACGCCGAGGCCAATGCCGAGACCGACAAGAAGCGGCGTGCGCTGGTCGAGGCCCGCAACCAGGCCGAAGCGCTGCTGCATTCCTCGGAGAAGTCGCTGAAGGAATATGGCGACAAGGTTTCGGAAGGCGAGCGCACGGCGATTTCCGACGCGATCGCGGCGCTTAAGACCGCGACCGAAGGCGACGACCCGGCCGACATCGAAGCCAAGAGCCAGGCGCTTGCCGAGGCTTCGATGAAGCTTGGCCAGGCCATGTACGAGGCTTCGCAGAAGGAAGCGGCGGAAGCCGACGCCAAGGCGGACGCCGCCAAGGACAGTGACGTTGTCGACGCCGATTTCGAGGAAATCGACGAGGACGACGACAAGAAGAAGTCGGCCTGAACCGTTTGACGGCAAGATAAAGCGAAAAGCCCGGCGAAGGCCGGGCTTTTTTGCAACCCCTTGCAGAAAAACAGCGGGCCTTGCTGAAAAAATGCAGGCAAAGCCGCGTCGACACTGGCATCCCCCTTCCATCGCACCTAAATCGAAGCGTCAGTGCCGGCAAGAGACGCAACAATGCTTCAAGACGTTGAGCATCCGGACAGCGGGAAAAAATGAAAGCTGATTTCTACGAGACGCTGGGCGTCCAAAAAGGCGCCGACGAGAAGGAGCTCAAGAGCGCTTTCCGCAAGCTCGCCATGCAGTTCCATCCCGACCGCAACCCCGGCGATCATTCCTGCGAGCACAAGTTCAAGGAAATCAACGAAGCCTACGAGACGCTGAAGGACCCGCAGAAGCGCGCGGCCTATGACCGCTTCGGCCACGCCGCCTTCGAACAGGGCGGAATGAATGGCGGCGCGCAAGGTTTCGGCGCCGGCGGTTTCGCCGATATCTTCGAGGACATTTTCGGCGACATGATGGGCGGGCGCCAGCGCCGCTCGTCGGGCGGCCGCGAGCGCGGCGCCGACCTGCGTTATAACATGGAAATCACCCTGGAAGAGGCTTTTGCCGGCAAGACCGCGCAGATCCGGGTGCCGGCGTCGATCTCCTGCTCTGAATGTTCGGGCAGCGGCGCCAAGCCCGGCACCCAGCCTGTTACCTGCTCGATGTGCAACGGCCACGGCAAGGTGCGCGCCACGCAAGGGTTCTTTTCGATCGAGCGGACCTGCCCGCAATGCCAGGGGCGCGGCCAGACGATCAAGGATCCGTGCCCGAAATGCGCCGGCCAGGGCCGCGTCACCGAGGAGCGTTCGCTGTCGGTCAACATCCCGGCCGGCATCGAGGACGGCACCCGCATCCGTCTTGCCAATGAGGGCGAAGCCGGCCTGCGCGGCGGGCCATCGGGCGATCTCTATATTTTCCTGGCGGTCAAACCGCACGAGTTCTTCCAACGCGACGGCGCCGACCTGTATTGCAAGGTGCCGATCTCGATGACCACAGCCGCCCTTGGCGGCTCCTTCGAGGTGACGACGCTGGACGGGACGCAGACCAAGGTCAAGGTGACCGAAGGCACGCAGAACGGGCGCCAGTTCCGCCTCAAAGGCAAGGGCATGCCTGTGCTGCGCCAGCCCAATATCGGCGACCTCTACATCCAGACCGCGGTCGAGACGCCGCAGAACCTCACCCGCCGCCAGCGCGAACTGCTGGAGGAGTTCGAACAGCTCTCCTCGCAGGACAATTCGCCACAATCGAGCGGCTTTTTCGCCCGCATGAAGGATTTCTTCGAGTCGTTCGGCGAACGTTGATGCACTTTGGCCCGCCCAAGCCGATTTGCAACGCGTAAATCCTTGAATCTCGTCACCCCTTGAGACGCGACGAAAATTATCTTATCCACGACATGCGTCCGGCCGCGCCTTGCCTAGCACCGCTCAGGTGCTAAGTAACTTGCGGGGAGCGCTGAGGAGAGCTTGCATGACACGTGGCCCTGGACTGCGGAAGGCGCTTGTCGAAAAGTTCGACGACGAACTCAAATTCTTCAAGGGCTGGATCGACAAGCCGAAGGCGGTTGGTTCGATCGTGCCGACCAGTTCGGTCACCGCGCGCAAGATGGCGTCGATCGTCAATCCTAAATCCGGCCTGCCGGTGCTCGAGGTCGGTCCCGGTACCGGCGTCATCACCCGCGCCATCCTCGCCCAGGGCGTGCGGCCCGAGAACCTCTACGCGGTCGAGTATTCCACGGATTTCGTCCGTCACCTGCGGCGACTCTATCCCGGCGTCAACGTCATCGAGGGCGACGCCTTCAACCTCAACGCCACGCTTGGCGACAAGAGCGGGATGATCTTCGATTCCGTCGTTTCCGGCGTGCCGCTGCTCAACTTCCCGGTCGCCCAGCGCATTGCCTATATCGAAAGCCTGCTTGACCGCATCCCGGCCGGACGGCCGATCGTGCAGCTGACCTACGGCCCGATGTCGCCGATCCCGGCCGGCCGTGGCAATTATACGGTCAAGCATTTCGATTTCATCCTCCGCAACATCCCGCCGACCCAGCTGTGGATCTACCGCCGCGAAGCGCATTAATTTCTCGGCGCAGGGTTGTTCGCGGATCGCCAGTGCTCACCGCATACCTTGGCGATGGCGGGAACGTCCCTCGCTTCGTCATCCACGGGCGGAGCAAGGAGCGCAGCGACGCAGCGCAGACCCGAGGATCCATGCCGCAACTTCCGAGCGCCGCTACGGCGCAGAATTCTGTTCCGCTGCACTCCTGGATAGCTGTCACGGAATGGATTCCAGGGTCTCCACGACGGAGCTTCGCTCCTGCTTCGCCCAAGGATGACGAAGTTGGCGTTGATTTGCTCGATCCTTGGCTGTACCTGTCCGGGAACAAGGGTGGCCAATGGCAGTGATCCCGAAAATCCTCGTCTTCGCCGGCTCGGTTCGCAGCGGCGCCTATAGCGGCAGGACCGCCGACGTGGCGCAGAAGGAACTCGCCATGCAGGGCGCCGAGGTGACCCGCATCTCGCTTGCCGACTACCCCCTGCCGATCATGGACGAGGATTTGGAAAAGGAAAAAGGCGTTCCTGAAAACGCCCAGAAACTTGGCCGTCTGGTGATCGCCCATGACGGGCTGCTGATCGCCACGCCCGAATATAATGGCTCCATTCCGCCGCTGCTCAAGAACACGATCGACTGGGTGAGCCGGGTGCGCAGGGATGGCGGCCGGCCGGTGAGGCCGCTGGCCGGCAAGGTCGCCGGCCTCTGTTCGTCCTCCAGCGGGCACTTTGCCGGCATCCGCTGCATCAACCATCTGCGCGCGGTGCTGGTGCGCTGCCAGATGGAGGTGGTGACGCCGGAATGCTCGGTGCCCGACGGCGGCGGCGCCTTCGACGAGGATGGAAACTTCCGTGACGAAAGACTGCACAAATCGATGGAGCACCTATGCCGCACCCTGATCGAAACCTCGCGCATGCTGTCCACCCGGATCGAGGCGTGATCGCAACGACGATGCAGGCACAATCCATACAGGCACGATCCATGCAGGAAAGACTGATAGTCGGCCTCGATGTCCCGACCGTGAGGGAGGCCGAGCAGGCGGTGCGCGAACTCGACAGCGTCGTCTC
Source organism: Mesorhizobium sp. M1342 (assembly GCF_040317955.1). Lineage (NCBI taxonomy): Bacteria > Pseudomonadati > Pseudomonadota > Alphaproteobacteria > Hyphomicrobiales > Phyllobacteriaceae > Mesorhizobium > Mesorhizobium sp. M1342. The sequence goes on from NZ_JAMYLI010000006.1 coordinate 211,310, forward strand.
CTTCTACAAGATCGGCTACCAGCTTGCCTTCGCCGGCGGGCTCGATTTCGCCAGGGAACTGGCCAGCGGCGGCACCAAGGTTTTCCTCGACATGAAGCTGCTCGACATCGACCACACGGTGGCCAAGGGCGTCGAGAACATCGTCAAGATGGGCATGACCATGCTGACCATCCACGCCTACCCGAAGGCTATGCAGGCCGCCGTAGAGGCGGCCAGAGGCAGCGATCTTTGCCTGCTTGCGGTCAGCGTGCTGACCTCGATGGACGAGCAGGACATGATCGACGTCGGCTATGAGTACGACCCGCATACGCTGGTGCTGCGGCGCTCGGAACAGGCGCTGCATGCCGGCATGGGGGGCATCGTCTGCTCGGCCGCGGAAGCCGAAGCGGTGCGCCGCATCGTCGGCCCCGACATGGCGGTGGTGACGCCCGGCATCCGGCCGGCGGGCAGCGATCATGGCGACCAGAAGCGCGTGGTGACGCCGGGCCAGGCGATCCGCAACGGCGCCAGCCACCTCGTCGTCGGCAGGCCTATCATTGCTGCGGCCAACAAACGGGAAGCGGCCGAAGCCATCCTCGACGAGATGCGCTCGGCCTGAGATTTCCAAGAACAAGTTCGGAGACCAAGAAAATGCCCAAGGGATACTGGATCGCCCGTGTCGATGTGCGCGACGCGGAAGGCTACAAGGACTACGTCGCCGCCGCCAAGCCTGCCTTCGAGCGCTTCGGCGCGAAGTTTCTGGCGCGCGGCGGAGAGCATGAAAAGGCCGAAGGCCCCGGCCGGGCACGCAATGTCATCATAGAGTTCGAATCGCTCGCCGCCGCGCATGATTGCTACCATTCGCCGGAATACCAGCGCGCCGTCGCCATCCGTCAGAAGGTCGCCGACGGCGAGATCGTTCTGGTCGAGGGCGCCTAAAATCCGCCTCGAGCAGTTTTGACGAATCGCGGGTGTGACGGACGGCATACCTTGGCGATTGCCGCAAACGCCCAGCGCCTTCGTCATCCACGGGCGAAGCAAGGAGCGTAGCGACGCAGCGCAGACCCGAGGATCCATGCCGCGACTTCAAAGCGTTGCAGCGGTGTAGAATTCTGCTCCGCTGCATTCTTCGGCCAAGGTCGCGGCATGGATCCCAGAGTCTCCGCGACGGAGCTTCGCTCCTGCTTCGCCCTAGGATGACGAAGTTGGGAGGCTTCGGCCAATCTCGAACGCTTAGGATGGTCCACCAACGAACGATGAAATCTCGGCCGTCGATAGGCATCCTGTCAAATCCCTGCTGCAGCGCTAGTAGCAGGACTTCAGACGAAATCCTGCAGGTTTACGTCCGCAGTTTGGCGCCGCTAAGCAGGGCTCCGACATCAGGTACATGGCCGGGGCGGCCCATCGCGCAATCAACGTCCGAGTCCGAATAGCCGCATCCAGTCTTGCGATGCGGGGCGAACTGTAGGTTGACATGCAGGTATTTACCTGCATATTATGCCTTACAACAGAGTGAGGCAGATGGACGCCGACAAGGTTTTCAAAGCGCTGGGCGACCCGACACGCAGAAGGCTGCTTGACCTTCTGTGCGAGCAGAACGGGCAGACGCTCGGTCAGCTTTGCGAAAACCTGGACATGGCCAGGCAATCCGCCACCCAGCACCTCGATCTGCTGGAGGCGGCCAATCTGGTGAGCACGGTCAAGCGCGGCCGCGAAAAGCTGCATTTCATCAATCCCGTGCCCTTGCACGAAGTCTACGAGCGCTGGGTACGGAAATTCGAACGGCAGCGGCTCAGCCTGCTGCACGACCTGAAGCAAGAACTCGAAGGAGAAGACCAATGACCAGGGAAACGACCAGCTTTGTCTACGTGACCTATATCCGCTCGACGCCGCAGAAGGTGTTCGAGGCCATAATCAAGCCCGATGTCGCAAAGCGCTACTGGGGTCACGAGAACGTCTCCGAATGGACGCCGGGCTCGAAATGGGAGCATATCCGCGCCAATGACGAACGGACCGTCGAACTCGTCGGCAATGTCGTCGAGGTTTCGCCGCCGACCCGCCTCGTCATCACCTGGGCGAACGCTTCGCAGGCCGACGATCCGTCAAAAACGAGCCGGGTGACGTTCGCCATCGAGGAATACGACACCATGGTGCGGCTGACCGTCAGCCATGACGAACTCGAAGCCGGTAGCGGCATGGCGAAAGGCGTCAGCCAGGGCTGGCCGGCGGTGCTGTCGAGCATGAAATCCTTCCTCGAAACCGGCAGCGGCATCGACATTTTCGCCAAGCCGAAATCAGCCCTGATCGCCGCGGGAGAATAACGATGACCAAACGCTATACCGGCGGCTGCGCATGCGGCGCGATCCGTTACGAAACCAATGACGAGCCGATCTTCCAGAACCACTGCCAGTGCAGCGATTGCCAGAAGCGCTCAGGCACCGGCCACGGATCCTACCTGACCTTCGGCCAGCGCACCGATATGGCAATTACCGGGGAGGTGAGCACCTGGCGCGTGGCGGGCGCCAGCGGCAATGAAAAAATCCACACCTTCTGTCCAACCTGCGGAACGCCGGTCTTTTTGATATCCGTCGCCATGCCGGAATTCATAGCGGTCCACGCGGCCAGCCTCGACGATCCGGAACAGTTCAGCCCGCAGATGGTGACCTACACGAGCCACGGCCATGCCTGGGACAAGATGGATCCGTCCTTGCAGGCGGCCAAGCGAATGCCTGGCGGGTAGCGTCTGCTGGTTAGCCCGCCGACACAAGGCGCACAGCTATCGGTCGACACCGGTCAGCCGGCTGGCCGCAGTTTCGGCCATGGCGTCGGCCAGATCGAGGCCCCATTGCTGGCGGCAATAGGCGCGAAAATCGAAGCAGGGCAGGCCGGGGCAAACCTCGAACTCGATGAGGTGGACGGTGTCGTCGGCCTCGACCCTGAGATCGATGGAAAACACATCGCGCAGGCCGAGCCCGCTCATCAGCCGCCCGGCGATCGCACGTATCGTGGCGTCGGCGGCCGGCTGGCTGTCGGCAACCGCAACGAGCTCCGGTTCGGCGTAATGTCCCTCCGCCTTCGCTGCCTCGCCGGTGTCGCCGTAGAGCGCCAGGCTGTCCGCCATGGTCTGGAAATCGGCGCCTGAATCGACAAAAGCCACGCCAAGCGCTTCGACCCCGGCGCCTGGCACCAGGCCGAGGAAACTGGCGCGCACGTTGCGGCCGGCGACATAGGGCTGGACGACGACATCGTCGCGATAGGCCGAAAAGACGCGCCGGCTGAGTTCCAAAGCGTGGGCGAGATCGCAACAGCGCGAATCCGGCCAGATGCCGATCTTGGCGCCGAGCCGGTTGGGCTTGACGAACCAGCCGGCGGGCGAGGCCGGCGGCTCGACCAGCCATTGGCCGTCGCGCGCAAGCCCGGCCTGCGGCACCGGCAGGCCGAGTGCGCCGAGCACGGCGCCGGAGCGGAACTTGTCCTGGCAGAGCGCGAACAGCGCATCATCTGCGCCGATCGTCTTGAAACCGCCCAATCGCGCCAGAGCGGGCGCCGCGCCGCCGCGAAAATAGGCGATGCCGTCGGTCAGCGTCCAGACCAGCGTTGTGCTGGGATGCTCGCCGGCGAGCACGCCGGTGGCCTCGTCCAGCGCCACCGGCCTGAACGACAGGCCGCGTGCCTGGCAGGCACGGCCAAGCACGTCGAATTCGGGGGCGAGGTCGGTCGACTGCGCCAGATAGGACGCGATTTCGCCGGCGCGCTGCGGTGCATGACCGTCGGCGACCAGACGGTCCAGGCAGGCCTTTTCCGGCTCATGGACGAGGATCAGTTTCGGCTTGCGGCTGGGCATGAGATGACGATCCCCGGCAGTAGGATTGCCTACCATCGCATGGTCAAGGCGTCAGGCTCTCGTGAAACCGACATGGCGCGGGCGGTTGCGTGACAACGCACCGTCCAACCGCAGAATCCAGTTCGCTCAGGCGATCAGCACGCGCGGCTCGAAGCGGCCGTTGACGGGAATGTCGAGCAGAAAGGTCATGCCGCCCTGCAGATCCAGCAGACGCTGCTTCTCATCCTTGCCCGACCAGGCGGAGGTGACCGCCAGCCGGTCGGCCTTGGCGCCGACAAAGGCCGGGCAGGACGGTTGCGTCACCGGCATGGCGACCGTGCGGACGAGCTTGCCGTCGGGTCCGTAGGCTTCGATGACGCTGCCGCCCCAGACGGCGTTCCACAGGATGCCGTCGCGGTCGAGCACGGATCCGTCAATATAGCCCTTGGCCGAGCGGTGATCGACGAACAGCTTTGGCTCACCGGCAGGCAGGCCGGTCGCCGGGTCGCAGGCGACGCGCATCAGCAGCCCGGTCGAGGTGTCGGTGTAGTAGGCGATTGCGCCATCCTCGGTAAAACAGATCGAATTGGAGACGGTGATGTCCGAAAACAGCCGGCGCAGTTCGCCTCTGAAAAACCAGTAGATCGAACCCGCACCCTTTTCCTCGCCCTTGCCCATGGTGCCCATCCACAAGGCGCCGCAGGGGTGGACCCGGGAATCGTTGGAGCGCGTAACCGGATTGCCGGCCTCGACAGGCGTGTGCAGCGTCAGTTTGCCGGTCGCGACGTCGCGCACATAAAGGCCGGTCTCGGCGGCGATAAGCTGGCGCTTGTCGTCGATGACGGCGATGGCGCTCGCCATCTGGCCAAGCTCATGGACGGTGGTCGCGCCGCCGGACAGCCGCTTTTCCAGGAGCTGGCTGTTGACGATGTCGAACCAATACAGCGTATCGGTGGCGGGATCGTAGCTCGGCCCTTCGCCGAGCTGGCAGACGTGGTCGGAAAAAACCGAAACGATCGCTTCGCTCATCCTGCTTCTCCGAACGCCGCATCCCAGGCTGTCACCGCCGCCTCGGCCCGCGCGGCCACCTCGTCGACGCTCATGCCCGGCTTGAACAGGCTGGATCCCAGTCCAAAGGCGGTAACGCCGGCCGCCTTGTAGCCGGCAAAATCTTTTTCGGAGACGCCGCCGACGGCACCGACCAGCGTCTGCGCCGGCAACACAGCGCGCATCGCTGAAATGCCGCCGGCACCCAGCACGCTCGCCGGGAAAAATTTCAGGGCTGAGGCGCCGAGCTTGATCGCCAGCAAGGCTTCGGTCGGCGTGAACACGCCGGGCATCGTCACCATGCCGTAATGCATGGCGCGCGCCATGACCTCGGCATCGATGTTGGGACTGACCAGCAGCCGCCCGCCCGCCTTGTGCAGACCATCGACATCGGCTGGCGTCAGCACTGTGCCGGCGCCGACCAGCGCCGTTTTCGGCAGCACTTGGACGATGCGGGCGATCGACGAGAACGGTTGCGGTGAGTTCAGCGGCACTTCGATCGCCTCGATGCCGGCGTCGAACAGCGCCTGGCCCATGGCCATCGCCTCGGTGGGCTTGAGCCCGCGAAGGATGGCGACCAGCCCGCGCTTGAGTTTTGGAAACGGTGCGGTCTGGCTCATCGGGCTGCTCCAATTCTAGCGATCATGCCGTTCTCACGCGCCGCCTCGACGAGACCTGCACGCACAGCCTCGTCGGCGTCGACGGCCCGAACCTCGAGGCCGGCAAGGCCAAGTGCCTCGCTGTACAGCGTTTCCAGCGCGCCGGACGCAATCAGCACCACGGGTTCGGCGCCGGCGCCATGCCGGCGGCTGGCGGAGGCGATCTCGCCGCCGATCAGAAGGCCGGACAGGCAGGCGGCGGCATCGTCGGCTTTCAAATCCTGCAGCAGGCCGGCGGCGCGGATGGAAAACAGCCGCGAGGTGACATCGCCACCATCGGCCAATGCGGTTTCGCACCAGCGGCGGAAGAACGGATTGTCCGATGTGACCGGCTTGGGTTGCTCGCCGAGCGAATGGCGCAGGATCGAATGCGCGGCAAGCACCGAAAACAGCTCGCCGGTCGGCCAGGTGCCGAAGCCGGTGACAGTACCGTCCTCGACCAGCACCCATTTCGAATGGGTGCCGGGCATGCAGACCAGCTGGCGCCCCTTGGGCGGCAGGCCGGCGCCGGCAAGCTGGGTTTCCTCGCCGCGCATGACGTCGGGCGCATCGGCCAGCCGCTGGGCAAGGCCCGGAACGATGCGGATGTCGCGGCTCTGGCCGGGCACGCTGGCAGCACCAGCAAGGATGGCGCTAAGCGGCGCCGGCACGGTGACATAGGGCGCTTCGAGCCAGCCCTGGCGGGATCCGGCCATGCCGCAGATGATGACGGGCAACGCTTGCGGCGCTCCCATGGCTGCCAGATGTCCTTCGAGAATGGTCGAAAAGCCCTTCTGCTGCGCCGTGATCAGGCCATCATCGCCACGGCGTTCGGCAAGCACCTTGCCTTGCCCGTCGATCAGCCAGACCCGCATGCGGGTCGTGCCCCAGTCGACGGCGGCGACCGCCGGTGCGTTGCCGGCAAACCCTTGGCTCACAGGAAACCTCCATCGACGACCAGCATCTGCGCGGTCAGCATGCGCGACGCGTCCGAAGCGAGGAACAGCACGGTGCCGACGATGTCGTCGGGCTGCATCACCTGCTTGATACATTGCTTGGCGACATGGGCGGCAAGCCCCTGTTCGGTCACCCAGAGCTCCTTCTGCCGCTCGGTGATCACCCAGCCAGGCGCAATGGCGTTGACGCGGATGCCGTCGACACCGAGCTTGCCGGCCAGCCCCTTGGTCAGGCCGAGGATACCGGCCTTGGCGGCCGTGTAGGATGGCATGTCAGGGTGGTTGATGAGATAGGATGTCGAGGTGAAGTTGATGATCGAACCGCCGCCGGCCCGCTTCATGCCCGGCGCCACCGCTTGCGCGGTGAAGAAATGCGGCCGCAGATTGATGGCTTGGTTGTTGTCCCAGAACTCGACCGTCACATCCTCGACGGCGTGGCGTTCATCCCAGGCGGCATTGTTGACCAGCACGGTGACATCGCCATGCGCCTCGGCGGCCTTCGCGGCGGACGCACGCAGAGCCTCGACGTCGCGCAAATCGGTCTTGAGATAGAGCGGCCGCTTGCCGAACGCCTTCTCGATGCGGTCGGCGAGGGCCGTGCTTGGGCCGTCGGCGATGTCGATGAAGGCGACATTGGCGCCCTGGCGCACAAACCCCTCGGTCAGTGCAGCACCTATTCCGGAGCCGCCGCCGGTGATCAGCACCGAGGCTCCTTCGAGGTCGGCAAAATGCGCCGATGGCATCATCGTTCCTGTCTCCCAGCGTGATCGGCGCGCATCCTAGCCACGCAAGGCGCGCGGGCAAGGGCGAACCGCCGGATTTCAGGGCTTATGTCAGACAAAACGACAATACGCCGCGCTGGACACCCGAGGTGAAGTCACCAGGATCGCAAACCGCTTCGAGATCGCCGGTCAGATCGCCTTGGCGCGCAGGGCCCCGCGGAAGGAATCACGGAGATAGCCGAGCGTGGCGTCGGCATCGACGGGCTTGCCGAACAGATAGCCTTGCCCGCCGGCACAGCCGAACTGGACGAGGCGGTCGGCCTGCGCTTCCTGCTCGATGCCTTCGGCGACGACGTCCATGCCAAGCCCCTCGCACATTGCGAGAATGGCGCGGATGATGTGTTCCGACGGCCTGTCGTCGAGAATGGAAGAGACGAAGGCACGGTCGATCTTGAGCTTGTCGAAATGGAATTCGCGCAAGCGGCCGAGCGAAGACTGGCCGGTGCCGAAATCGTCGAGCGAAACGCGGATGCCGACGCGGCGCAGATCCTCGACGATCTGCGCCGCCGAGGCCGGATCGTTCATCAGGCCGGTCTCGGTGATCTCGATCTCCAGCCGGCGCGGATCGAAGCCGGTGCGATCGAGGATCGCCAGTATGTGCAGGCCGGTGTTCTGGTCGACGAGCTGCGATGGCGACAAGTTGAACGACAGGAACAGATCCTTCGGCCAGCTTCTGGCGGCCTCGGTCGCCTTGCGCAGCACCAGCTGCGACAACGGGCCGATGATGCCACGCTCCTCGGCGATGGGAATGAAGACGGTCGGCGGCACCGAGCCGAGGTCGCGATCTGTCCAGCGCGCCAGCGTCTCGAAGCCGATGGTGCGGCGCGTGTTGAGGTCGACGATGGGCTGGAAATGCGGCTCGACCTCGCCGGCCGAGACAGCCCGGCGCAGCGCCTGTTCGATGCGGGTGACGCGCTTGGCCGCCTCTTCCATCTCACGGGTGTAGACGACGACGCGGCCACGGCCGGAACGCTTGGCGTGATAGAGCGCCGTCTCGGCCTTGTTGATGAGGATCTCGGTGGTCTCGTCGCCCGAATAGAACAGCGAGCAGCCGACCGAGGCCGAAAGCCTGGCGGTGCGTTCGCCGACATCATAGGGCGCCGACAGGATCTCGATCAGCATGCGGGACTTTTCGGCCGCTGCATCCTCGCTGAACACCAGGGGATAGAGAAAGGCGAATTCGTCGGCGCCGATGCGGCAGACCGTGGAATGGCCGTCCATCGAGGCGCGCAGCCGCATCGCGACCTGGATCAGGATGTCGTCGCCGGCCTTGTGGCCGAACAGATCGTTGATCGGCTTGAAGCCGTCGAGGTCGAGAATGCCGACGGTAAAGGGCGCGGGATCGTCGGCACGATCGGCGATCAGCCGATCGACCTTGTCGAAGAAGCGGCGATGGTTGCCAAGCCCGGTCAACGGATCGGTGAATGCCAGATCCGTGCTCTCCCTGTTTGCCTGACCGGTGCCAAACGAAGTTTGCATCGGTGTCCCTGTTTTGTGACGTCGGAATTTATTTTCAGACTGGCAGCAAACCCTTTAGGAAACGTATCGCGAAATCGATTTTCCACGGGCAACCGCGACTGTTTCGAAGGATCGAGGAAAGCAGCGCATTCGGCTGTCGGGTGCCAATCCTAGGAATGTCGCGATTGGCAGACGGGCAGTGAGCCTGTACAGGCAAGACAGTCGTCCATCCGAGCCTCCGGAGACCCGCAATGAAGCTGAAAATCGCCGTCCAGATGGACCACATCTCCACCGTGTCGATCGCCGGTGACACCTCATTCGCGCTGTCGCTGGAAGCGCAGCGGCGCGGCCATGAGCTGTTCCACTACACGCCGGATCGGCTGTCGCTGCGCGACGGCAAGGTGTTTGCCCGCATCGAGGAGATGCAGGTGCGCGACGAGAAGGGCAGCCACTATTCGCTGGGCGAGAAGGTGCGCACCGATCTGTCGGAAATGGATGTCGTCCTGCTGCGCCAGGATCCGCCCTTCGACATGAACTACATCACCACCACGCACATTCTCGAACGCATCCATCCGAAGACGCTCGTGGTCAACGACCCGGCATGGGTGCGCAACAGCCCCGAAAAGATCTTCGTCACCGAATTTGCCGACCTGATGCCGGACACGCTGATCACCAAGGATCCACTCGAAGTTGCCGCCTTCCGCAAGGAATTCGGCGACATCATCATCAAGCCGCTGTACGGCAATGGCGGCGCCGGTATCTTCCACATGCTGGAGGCCGACCGCAACCTTGCCTCGCTGCTGGAAATGTTCGGCCAGATGTTCCGCGAACCCTATATCGTGCAGCGCTATCTCAAGGACGTGCGCAAGGGGGACAAGCGCATCATCCTGATCGACGGCGAGCCGGTCGGCGCTATCAACCGGGTGCCGGCCGAACACGATTCCCGCTCCAACATGCATGTCGGCGGCCGCGCCGAAAAGACCGAACTGACGGAGCGCGAACGCGAGATCTGCGCCCGCATCGGGCCCTCGCTGAAAGAGCGCGGCTTCATCCTGGTCGGTATCGACGTCATCGGCGACTACATGACCGAGATCAACGTGACCTCGCCGACCGGCGTGCGCGAGGTCAAGCGCTTCGGCGGCGCCGACATCGCCAGCCTGTTCTGGGACGCGGTCGAGGACAAGCGGCGGACGTAACCGTTTTCACTTTGTCTTAACCATGTTCCGGTTTCTGCAACCGGCCACAACCCAGCCGCGACCGGCGCGGCTGCATATTCTTGTAATGTTCCTCATTTGATCAGGCGATTGTATAAGCCCGCTGCGGATCGACACCGGCGATGGGCTTCCCTCCCCGCCACTGACCTTGCTGTTTCCACTTGGTTGCGCGACGGCTAATATGTGCGTGTAATTCGAAGCCTGAAGGCCCGCGCCATGAAAATCAATGTCGTCTACGCGCATCCACTAGCCGACAGTTACCAGGCGGCGCTCCACAAACGGGTCGTTCAGACCCTCAAAGCCAGGGGTGACGAGGTCGTTGATTTCGATCTCCATCAGATGAAGTTCGATCCTGTGATGCATGCCGAAGAAAGACATGGCCACTTTGACCCTGCCCAGGCACCCAGCGACTTGCAGGTTTACATCGACGCGTTGAGATGGGCGGAGGCATGCGTTTTCTGCTTTCCGACATGGTGGTCAGGCATGCCCGCAATCTTGAAGGGTTATTTTGATCGAGTTTGGCGACCGGGGGTGGCTTACGAGTTGCCGGCAGACGGTGGCGTGATCAAGCCGGCGCTATTGAACATCCGGCGGATGGGCGTTGTTACCACATGCGGGTCGCCGTGGTGGTATACTGAACTGTACATGCAAAACCCGGGAAGGAAGGTGCTGCTGCGCGGTCTCAAGACTATGTGCGGCCGCAACGTGAGGCACCTCTACCTGACGAGATATTCCGTCGAAAACATCTCTGATGACCAGAGGGAAATGTTCGCCCGCAAGGTGGAGCGCCTGTTCGACAAATTCTAGCCATCTATGCTCGGGTATGTCATCTTTGATGCCAGCGAGCCTTTGACGGAGCGGGCGCTCAAGCTTCCGATCAAAGCCTAGCTTATGGACGGCGCTCCTTGCCGGCAGAATTCCTCACCGTGGTGAAGCTATATGTTCTCGTAATGTTCTTGCTTAACTCCGAAATCTGTGGTTGTCTTCTTTGACTTCGCTCACACCCTGATCGCCAGGGCATGGGCGAACTACTGTCCGGGGGTACAAAAAATGGTGGCGCGGGTTCGCACGGTCGCTTTCCAAGGCATCGAGGCCGTGCCGGTCGACGTGCAGGTGATGATCGCGCCCGGCAAGGTCAACATGCACATCGTCGGCCTGGGCGACAAGGCGGTGGCCGAAAGCCGCGAGCGGGTGCAGGCCGCACTGCATGCTTCCGGCCTGTCGATGCCGTCGAAGAAGGTGACTGTCAATCTGGCGCCGGCCGACCTGCCGAAGGAAGGCAGCCACTACGACCTGCCGATCGCACTCGGCCTAATGGCCGCGCTGGGCGCCATTCCGGGCGACATGCTGGCCGGCTATGTCGTGCTTGGAGAATTGTCGCTCGACGGCACGATTGCCGCGGTCGCCGGCTCCTTGCCGGCGGCGATCGCCGCCAATGCCGAGGGCAAGGGCCTGATCTGCCCGTTCGCATGCGGGCCGGAAGCGGCCTGGGCTGGAAAGGATATCGACATTCTGGCACCGCGCAGCCTGATTGCCATCGCCAATCATTTTCGTGGCACGCAGGTGCTGTCGCGCCCCGAGGCCGGCATCCACGCCGCGGCGCTGGATTTGCCCGACCTCGCCGACATCAAGGGCCAGGAGACCGCCAAGCGGGCGCTGGAAGTCGCCGCCGCCGGTGGTCATAATCTGCTTATGATCGGACCGCCTGGATCCGGCAAATCGATGCTGGCGCAGCGGCTGCCGTCGATCCTGCCGCCGCTGGCGCCGAAGGAATTGCTCGAAGTCTCGATGATCGCCTCGGTGGCGGGGGAACTCGGCGAAGGCAAGCTGACCGACCGGCGGCCGTTCCGCGCGCCGCACCACTCGGCCTCGATGGCGGCGATGGTCGGCGGCGGCATCCGCGCGCGGCCGGGCGAGGTGTCGCTGGCCCATCACGGCGTGCTGTTCCTCGACGAGTTTCCCGAGTTCACGCCGCAGACGCTCGATGCGCTGCGCCAGCCGCTGGAGACCGGCGACTGCATGATCGCGCGGGCCAACCATCGCGTCACCTATCCGGCGCGTATCCAGCTGGTGGCGGCGATGAACCCGTGCCGCTGCGGCATGGCCGGCGAGCCGGGCTATCGCTGCCTGCGCGGCGAGCGTTGCCGCACCGACTATCAGGCGCGCATTTCGGGCCCGCTGCTCGATCGCATCGATCTCAGGATCGAAGTGCCGGCGGTCTCGGCCAGCGACTTGATCCGGCCCGACCGGGCGGAGAAAAGCGCCGATGTGGCGATGCGCGTGGCACGCGCCCGCACCATCCAGCGCGAACGCTTCGAGCGGCTCGGCGCCACCCGCGCCACCACCAACGCGCATTGCTCACCGTCGATCATCGAGGAAATCGCCATGCCTGACGTCGCCGGCCTGTCGCTGCTCAAGGACGCCAGCGAAAAGCTCGCCTTTTCGGCGCGGGCCTATCACCGTGTGCTGAAGGTGGCACGGACGCTTGCCGATCTCGACGCCAGCGAAACCGTCGGCCGAATCCATCTGGCCGAAGCGATCTCCTACCGCATGAGCTCGGAGCGGATGGCGCAGGCGGCGTAGGTCACTCGCCGCCCGACAAGCCGACCTCGCCACATTGCCTTCCGCGATCACGCCATAACACCGCCTCCGCGAATCGATCATCTCCACGGTGCGGCGGACCTGATTGTCCGCTTGGCCGGCGCCCTCACCACCCAACGGCCCCACCGACCGGACGCCGGCCATTTTCTTCCTCTTCCAGAAAGCGTGGATGTCATCGGCGTCGGACCAAGGTCTTGGCCTCCGCATTGACATTCCTTATTTAGACAATGCGAATATGGTGTGGTCGGGGAGCCCGCTATGTTCATTGACTACTACGAAGTTTTGGAAGTTAGCCCGAACGCCAATTCGGAAACGTTGGAGCGCATATTTCGCTATTTTGCGATGCGCTATCATCCAGACAATCGCGAAACCGGCGATGAAGCCCGTTTCAGTGAAATCGTGGAAGCCCACAATACGCTCAAGGATCCGGTCAAACGCGCACAATACGACATCGCGTACAGAGACCATGCCGGCCTTCGCCACGAGCTGGCCGAGGAAGCCAGCAGCACCAAAGGCATCGAGCGGGATGTCGTGATCCAGGCCAGGCTGCTGTCGCTGCTTTACGCGAAGCGCCGGCACGACGTCAGCAATCCCGGGATCGGAGATGTGGAGCTCGAACGCTTGTCAGGCTGTCCGCGAGAGCATCTCGAATTTCATCTCTGGTATTTGAAAGCGAAGGGCTGGATAGCAAGAGTGGAAAACGGGACGATCGCGATTACGGTGGAAGGCGTCGATCGGGTCAACTCCGAACACCGTCGCGATCCCACCATCCGGCTCCTGGACCATACGGCTTCCTGACGCCTTGTCTGTGGCCGGAAGCAAATAGCATCCGCCGCACCAGTCGCGGACGCGCCTTCAACGCCGCTGGCGATTTCACCACCGTCGAGCGAAATACGACAAAACCGATCCGTTGCCTCAGGCTTGCTGCGCCTTCAGTTCCAGCCGCCGCGCGTGCAGCACCGGCTCGGTGTAGCCGTTGGGCTGGACGCGGCCCTTGAAGACCAGGTCACAAGCGGCCTGGAAGGCGATCGACTTGGTGAAATCGGCGGCCATGGGCTGGTAGAGTGGGTCGCCCGCGTTCTGGCGGTCGACGATGTCAGCCATGCGCTTCATCGTCGCCATCACCTGGTCCTCGCTGCACACGCCGTGGTGCAGCCAATTGGCGATGTGCTGTGAGGAAATACGCAGCGTGGCGCGGTCTTCCATCAGGCCGACATCGTTGATGTCAGGCACTTTCGAGCACCCGACGCCCTGGTCGATCCAGCGCACGACATAGCCAAGAATGCCCTGCGCGTTGTTGTCGAGTTCCTTCTGGATGTCTTCGGGCGACCAGTTCGGCCGCACCGCAACGGGCACCGACAGGATGTCGTCGAGCCTGGCCTTCGGCCGGTTCTTCAGCGCCGCCTGCACGGCGTGGACATCGACCTTGTGATAGTGCGTGGCATGCAGCGTCGCCGCCGTCGGCGACGGCACCCAGGCGGTGTTGGCACCGGCCTTGGGGTGGGCGATCTTCTCGGCCAGCATCGCCGCCATCAAATCCGGCATCGCCCACATGCCCTTACCGATCTGGGCGTGGCCGGCCAAGCCGCATTCCAGCCCGGTGTCGACATTCCACGCCTCGTAAGCGGAAATCCAGGCGGCCTGCTTCATGTCGCCCTTGCGGATCATCGGGCCGGCTTCCATCGAGGTGTGTATCTCGTCGCCGGTGCGGTCGAGGAAGCCGGTGTTGATGAACACGACGCGCTCTTTTGCGGCGCGGATCGCCTCCTTGAGGTTGACGGTGGTGCGCCGCTCCTCGTCCATGATGCCCATCTTGATGGTATTCCTGGCCATACCGAGCAGGGCCTCGACGCGGTCGAATATCTCGACGGCGAAAGCGACCTCCTCCGGCCCATGCATCTTGGGCTTCACGACATACATCGAGCCGGCGCGGGAATTGGCGCGGCGGCCGTTCGGCCCTACATCGTGCAGCGCGATCAGCGCCGTCATCGCCGCATCCATGATGCCTTCCGGAACCTCGTTGCCGTCGCGATCCAGTATCGCCGGGTTGGTCATGAGGTGGCCGACATTCCTGACCAGCATCAGCGAGCGGCCGGGCACGGTCAGCGTGCCGCCGGCGGGCGCGGTGTAGGAGCGGTCAGGATTGAGCTTGCGGACAAAACTCTTGCCGCCCTTGGTGATCTCTTCCGTCAGATCGCCCTTCATCAGGCCGAGCCAGTTGCGGTAGACGACGACCTTGTCTGGCGCATCCACCGCCGCGACCGAATCCTCGCAGTCTTGGATGGTGGTCAGCGCCGATTCCAGGATGACATCGGCGATGCCAGCCGGATCGGTGCGGCCGATCTGGTTGTTGCGGTCGATCACGATCTCGATGTGCAGGCCGTTGCGCACAAGCAGCACGGTATCGGGATTGGCGGCATCGCCACGATAGCCGACGAATTGCCTGGGGTCGGCCAGCGTCGTCGAGCCGGCGCCGGCGCTTAGCCGCAGGGCGCCTTGCGCCAATGACAGACCGTTGACCCCGGCCCATTTGCCCGAGGTGAGCGGGGCAGCCTCGTCGAGGAAGGTCTTCGTCCAGGCAACGACCTTGGCGCCGCGCGCCGGATTGAAGGCTTTGCCCTTTTCGGCGCCATCCGTTTCGGGGATGGCATCGGTGCCGTAGAGCGCATCGTAGAGCGAACCCCAGCGCGCATTGGCGGCGTTGAGCGCATAGCGCGCATTCATCACCGGCACGACCAGCTGCGGTCCGGCAACATCAGCGATTTCGGGGTCGACATTGTCGGTCGACACGCTGAAGGGCGGGCCCTCCAGAACGATATAGCCGATCTCTTTCAGGAAGCCCTTGTAGGCCTCCATGTCGACCGGCGCGCCGTGATCGCGATACCAGCCATCTACCTGTTCCTGGATGGCGTCACGCGCTGCCAGCAGCGCCCGGTTCTTCGGCGCCAAATCATGGATGATGGCCGAAAAACCGTTCCAGAAGGCGTCCGCTTCGATCTCCGTGCCCGGCAGCGCTTCCCTGGCCACGAACTCATGCAGCTCGCGGGCAATCCGCAATCCGGCGATCTCGATGCGGTCGGTCATCAGGCTACTCCAGATGAAAGGCTTTGCGGGCCTTTGGCATGTCAGGTTTGCCGGGTCAATTCAGCTTAGGGTGAAGGTGGCGTATTTCGCCGCCCCGCGCAAACCGCAATGCGCGGCCTTCCCGAGGCCACGGCCACGACATGCGCCTCGATGAACATGCGCTGGGCTTCGACGGTCGAGACCCGGAATTCGGTGGCGACGTCGATCTCGGCGCTGTCGGTGCCGGCATCCCTGGCGCGCTCCGCGACGATGGCGCGGACATCGGCCTCGGCCGCCGCGATCGCCGTCGCCTCGTCGAGGAAATCGCGCACGGTCTCGCCCGAGGCGAGACGAAACAGCCCTTCCATGGGCTGGCTGACCCGCGCCTCGGCCGATACCCTGACCTGGCCGACGACGGCGCCGAGCGCGTTGGCGACATCGGTATTCCTGGGCACCACGCAGTCATTGCCGATCAGCGGCGGCAGCCCGGCATAGTGCAGCGGCGCCGAGGCGCCGAGGCCGATGACCGGGCGGTCGAGCGCAACGCTCAGGCGGGCGATGCCGGGATGCGCGTCGACCGCGCGCTGCACCAGGGCGTGCGCCACCGTCGACGCGCCATCGAGCCCATCCTCGGCAAAGGCGGTCTCGAGGATATATTCGGCCGACCAGCGCGTCAGCGTCACCAGCACCCGTTCCGAAATCGCTTCCGGCGAAGCGGCGATGTTCTGGCCACGGCCGTCACGCTTGCGGGCGAACAGTTCGGCGCCGAGGCGCGCGGCGATGGGATCCCAGTTCGCCTGCTTGCCCAGCACATGGGCGGCGTCCGACGGGGTGAAGCCGGCGACATGCACCAGCCCGCGCGACACCAGCCGGTTCAGCGTCGCGTTCTGCGCGTTGGAACTCAAAAGCCTGTCGACGGCGAGCGGCACGGCACCGATCAGCTCGTAGAGCCTGGCTTCGGCGCCGGTCAGGCCGGCGGCGAGCCGGTCCGGCACGCCGGTGCGCACCGCGAAGCGGCCGTCCATGCGGCCGGGATTGGGCGCCCGCAGCTGGCGTTCGAGTTCGGAGGTGACAGCTGTACCGTGCGCCATGCCGGCCAGCGCCAACGGCACCAGGCGGCGCGGCCCGAGCAGGATCTTCGGGTTGAGCGCGCCATCTTCCAGCGCCACTTCGGAATCGCCGCCGAGGCCGAAGGTGCGCATGGCGACGGCCTCGACCATGGTGCGGAAGCCGCCGACGGTGGCGCCTTCCGGGTCGAGCCTGGGACGGCCGCCATCGAGCACGGCGACGTCGGTGGTGGTGCCGCCGATATCGGACACCATGGCATTGTCGAGCCCGGTCATGTGGCGGGCGCCGACCAGGCTGGCGGCCGGGCCGGACAGGATGGTCTCGATCGGCCGCTGGCGGGCAAACGCTGCCGAAACCAGCGCACCGTCGCCGCGCACCACCATCAGCGGGGCTGCAATGTTGCGCGCCTGGAGAAAGCCTTCGGTTGCCGCCACCAGCCGGTCGATCATTGAGATCAGCCTGGCGTTGAGCAGAGTGGTGAGTGCCCGGCGCGGGCCGCCGAGCTTGGCCGACAGCTCGTGGCTCGATGTGACCGGCAGGCCTGTCTTTTCGCGGATCAACTCGCGGGCGGCGATCTCATGCGCCGGATTGCGGGTGGCAAAATAGGCGCAGACGGCAAAGCCGGACACCGAGGCGCCGAGTTCCGGCAACGCCGCCTCCAGTCCAGACAGATCGAGCTTGGCGGCATTGCCGTGCACATCGTGGCCGCCCGGACAAAAAACCACCGGATCGGTGCCGAGCGCGGCCTTCAGCCCGTCGCGGGCGAGGTCGCCCTCGGAAAAGCCGATCATCACCAGCGCGACGCGGCCGCCCTGGCCCTCGACAAGCGCGTTGGTGGCAAGCGTCGTCGACATCGACACCAGCTTGATATCAGCCGGATCGGTTCCCGCTTTCTGCAGCACCGCGTCGACGGCGCCGGAAATACCCACGGCAAGATCATGCCTGGTGGTCAGCGCCTTGGCCTTGGCCAGCACCTTGCCTTTGTTCGGCCCCTCTTGCGGGCCTTCCGTCTCAGACCACAACACGGCGTCGGTATAGGTGCCGCCGGTGTCGATCCCGAGGAACAGCGGCTTTGGCTTGGTCTTGGCTGTCATCTTTTTGGCGGCGGTCCGGGTGGCAATTTATTTGTCCCTGCCCTTAGCCGATACGGAACGGACGATAAAGCCGCGAGCGCTGGGCCACGGTAGGTAGGTTGGTGGTGGTGAACAAGCGAGGTCGGCGGGACAGCACCCCCCTCTGCCCTGCCAGGCATCTCCCCCGCAAGGGGGGAGATCGGATGTCATCCCCGCTTTCGCCATCTTCAATGCCGAAAAGGGCGCCGCCGGCGGAAACTGCCAATCTCCCCCCTTGCGGGGGAGATGTCCGGCAGGACAGAGGGGGTGCTGTCCCGCCGGCCAAAACAGCTACCCCACAAACCCCACCTTCTTGTGCGTACCATCGCAGAACGGCTTGTTGGCGGAATGGCCGCAGCGGCAGAGGAAGGCGCGTTGGGTACGGTCGACCGTATGGCCGGTTCCGGTGACGATCTCGAGATTGCCCTCGAGCTTGAGCGGGCCATTGGTGGTCGGCGTCACTTTCAGCGGACCATTCCTCGCTTCGAGCGCCGGCGTGTCCTTCAGCGGCGGCTCGCCGGTGGCGGCAAAACCGGACTTGTTGTGGCTGCCGTCGCAAAACGGCTTGTTTTCCGAAGCGCCGCAGCGGCAAAGCGTGGCACGATAAGAAGTCTCGCCGTCGAGCACGATCTCGGCGTGTACCGCCAGCGGGCCGTTTTCCCGCAGCCGCACCGTGTTGACCACCGGCGATTGCTCCTGCGGCCCGCCATCCTTCCGGACATAGGTGATGGCGCCCGAGGGGCAGCTTTCGGCGATGGCAACGATCTTCTCGACGCTGGCCGCCTCGGGATGGATCCATTGGCCCGGCGCGTTGGGCACGAAGACGTGCGGATCGCCGAGCACGCAGTTGCGCGAATGGATGCAGCGCTTGCCGGAAAACCCGACGTCGATCTTGTCGCTTTCGACCATGCCGGCCATAGCTGAGCTCCTTTTGCCTGAAGCGCGTCGCGTCTGAACAGGTCGAGGCGTCGCGCGCTGGGTATTTGCACAGGCTATGGCTTCCGGTCCGAAGACCGTCAAGCTGGCAAACCGGTCAGGGGACCAGTTCGATCTCCTCGGTCTCGCCGCCGTTGCAGGTGTAGCAGCAATCCTCGCATTTTTCCGTGTTGCCGGGACCGACGCCCCAATAGGTGCCCTCGTCGCCATCGACCCAGGCGCCGTAGCAGATCGATTCGCCCGCGTTGCAGGATATCGGCAGCTGCTTGGTCTCGCCGTCGTCGAGGAAATAGTCCTTGTCCTCGCCCGGCCAGACATAGTCGCGATCCTGGCTGTAGAGCTCGACGCGCATGGCATTGGGATGGCTGTTCTTGATGGCGAAGGTGACATCGTCGGCATGCGCCGCCGACGCAACCAGCATGACGAAGGACAGCGCGGCCAGCATGCGGCGCGCATAGGCATGAAACATGATAACCCCCGAATAAGCGGCCCACCCGGCCGCGGGGCGACCATTGCATGCAGCGCTGAAACGCGGAAGTGGGCCGGACGAGCCGATCCCTGACTTAATTTGGGTCCAACGGAAACTTCCGCGCTCTACGGCACCAGATCGATCGTCTCGGTGGAATGTTCCACGCAGATGAAGCAGCAAGTGTCGCAGGGCTGGTCATTGTCCGGCCCGACGCCGGCCGAAATGCTGTCGTTGCCGTCGACCCAGGCGCCGTAGCAGATGTGTTCGCCCTGATTGCAGGACAGCGGCACGGATTTCTGCGACCCGGGTTCGATCAGGAACACCTTGTCGTTGCCCGGCCAGACTGTTTCGCGGTCGCGGCTGAACAGCTCGACCGCGACAGATTCCTTGCGCAGGTTCTTGACGAAGAAGGCCATGTCGGCGGCCTGCGCCGGGGCGGTGAAGACCAGCGCTGCCAGTGCAACCATACGAAACAGCGTCACGGCCTGGATCTCCCGAATCATCGCGGCAGAATCGCATGCCTGCCCGTAACTAGGAAGGCGCGGAACCCTGCGTTGCGATGTCATGCCCCAGCCGCACCGTTTCATGCACCAGAAGGTCGAGATCCTCGCGCCGTGTGCGATGGTTGGTGATCGCCACGCGCAACCAGTGCTCGCCATGCACCGTGGTGTCCGAAAGGGCCGCAATGCCCTGTTCCTGCAGCCGCAGCATGATCTCCGTGTTGAGCGCCTTCAGAGCCTCGCCTGTCAGACCGGGCTGATAGCGGAAGCAGACGATGTTGACGGTCGGCGATGCCGCCAGCTGCAACCGCGGTGCGGCCTCGATGAGGCCGGCAAGATAGACGGCCTGGGCAATGTTCTGGTCGATCAGGCGGCCGAATTTCTCGACACCGTGCTCCTTCAGTGCCATCCACACCTTCAGCGCGCGAAAACCGCGCGACGTCTGCAGGCCGTAGTCGTGCAACCATTCGCCGGAAGCGAGGCCGCGCGGCATCGATTCCAGATATTCCGGCGTCACAGCGAAGGCCCCGCGATGCGCGGCGGCATCCCTGACCAGGGCGCAGCCGACCTCGAATGGCGCGTGCAGCCATTTGTGCGGATCGAGCGCGACCGAATCCGCCCGTTCGATGCCGGCGACGCGATGGGCATTTTCAGGCGCAATGGCGATCAGCGCGCCGATGCAGCCGTCGACATGGAACCAGAGGCCTTCCTCATGTGCCAGCTTCGCAAGCGCCTGCAAATCGTCGATCGCCCCGGTGTTGACGGTGCCGGCCGTACCGATGACGCAGGCCGGCTTGAACCCTGCCGCGCGGTCTTCGGTGATCGCCGCACGCAAGGCAGCGATATCGATGCGCAGCCCGGCATCGGTCGGGATGCGGCGCAGTGCCCGGTTGCCGAGGCCGAGTGCCTCCATCGCCTTGCGGTGGCACGAGTGTATCTGCTCCGAGCCGTAGAAGCGCAGCGGCTTTTCGATGGCGGCGACACCGTGCTCACGCACGTCGATGCCGGCCTTGACGTTGCGCGCCACGGTCAGCCCTATGATGTTGGCCATCGAGCCGCCGCTGACCAGCGTGCCGCCGGCAGAAGCGGGAAAGCCCAGCATCTCCTTGCACCAGTTCACCACCTGGCTGTCCATCAGCCCGGCGGCGTGGTTGCCGCCGCCGAGGTTCGAGCCCTGGATAGCCGCCAGGAAATCGCCGAGCGCGCCGGTGAAGTTGCTCGACCCCATATACCAGGACCAGAAGCGCGGATGGATATTGCCCATCGGATAGGACATCACCGTGCGGGACACCTCGGCATAGACAGCATCCAGCGGCGCCGGCGAGCGCGGCAGCGGCGCCGAGAAGGCCTTTCTCACATCGGCCGGCATCTCCCGCCAGACCGGGCGGTCGCGCACATCGCGGAGATAATCGACCGCATCGTCGATGACCCGGTGCGACAGGGCCTGCACATCGGCCCAGTCCAGGGGATCGAGCGTTTCCTCGGCCACCAGGCCGGGGTTTTCTTGCACGGCGTCCATGACGGATCTCCGTCAAGCCGCGGGAAACTGACAGCCGGGCGTCGAGCGCGACAGGGCAGTCTCGTCGGCATCCATCTCGGCCTCGATGCCGTCGAACAGCGGTGTCGACATGTAGCGCTCGCCGGTGTCGGGCAGCATGCACAGGATCACCGCGCCAGCCGGCGCCTTCTCCGCGACCTGCCGTGCCACGGCGAAGGTCGCGCCGCCGGAAATGCCGGTGAAGATGCCCTCTTTCCGCGCCAATTCCCTGGCCCATTTGATGCCCTCGGGTCCGGCGATCGGCATCACCTCGTCATAGAGGCTGGTGTCGATCGCCTCCTGCAGCACGTTGGGGATGAAATCCGGCGTCCAGCCCTGGATCGGGTGCGGTTCAAAGGCTGGATGGCTGGCGGCCGGGGCACCATCGGCGCCGCGCTGCTGCACCTTGCCGCTGCCGATGAGCTGCGCGTTGGCCGGCTCGGACAGCACGATACGGGTTTCCGGACGCTCGCGGCGCAGCACGCGCGCCACGCCGACCACCGTGCCGCCGGTGCCATAGCCGGTGACGAAGCAATCGAGCCGCGAGCCGGCGAAATCATTGACGATCTCGCGCGCCGTCGTCGCCTCGTGGATGGCGGCGTTGGCGGCCGTCTCGAACTGGCGGGCGAGAAACCAGCCATTGGCCTCGGCCAGTTCCACCGCCTTCTTGTACATGCCGAAACCTTTTTCAGCGCGCGGCGTCAGCACCACCCTGGCGCCCAGCATGCGCATCAGCTTGCGGCGCTCGACCGAAAAACTGTCGGCCATGGTGACGACCAGCGGATAACCCTTCTGCGCGCAGACCATGGCGAGGCCGATGCCGGTGTTGCCGCTGGTCGCCTCGACCACCGTCTGGCCCGGCTTCAGCGCACCGCTGCGCTCGCCCTCCTCGATGATGTTGAGCGCCAGCCGGTCCTTCACCGAAGCGCCGGGATTGAAATACTCGGCCTTGACGTAGATCGTCGCGTGGGCCGGTCCGAGATTGTTGATGCGAACCACCGGCGTGTCGCCGACGGTGTCGAGAATGCTGTCGAACAGGCGGCCGCGCCCGGCCGTGGTTCTGATCTTCTGCTGCTGCAACATCTTGGTCTCCCTGATTGTCATCGTGTTTTGTCTTCACGGGCCGGTTACAAGCCAGCGGGTTGGGCGGCGAGGTTTGGTGACCTTGCCGCGCTAGGACTGACATGCCGCACAGCGGCAATGGCTGTATCCGGCGCTGAAATCCGCTGCCGGATGCGCCGTGTCGTGTTTGGTGATACAGGAGAGGCCGACAGGCCAGCGTGGGAGCAGGCGTGGAAACGCACGTGGAATCCACTCGATCGAGGCTGGACGTCGAGATGCCGGTCCTTTCCGTGCGCCTGCTCGGGCCTTTGATGATCTTCCACGACGGCGCTCCGGTTACCCTGCCCGCGTCACGCAAGCTGCGCGCGCTGCTCGCCTATCTGGCGCTGGCACCGCATCCGGTCGGCCGCAGTCGCCTGTGCGAGTTGTTGTGGGATGTGCCGAACGACCCAAGGGGCGAACTGCGCTGGTGCCTGAGCAAGCTGCGGAGCACGCTCGACGCGGTGGGCCGACACCGGGTCGCGACACAGGGCGACACGGTCGCACTCGATCTGAGCGATTGCCTGGTCGATGCGCTGGAGGTGAGCCAGGCCGCCACGCAAGGGCTCGGCACCCTTGATGTCGAGCGCTTGCGGGCGCTGGCCAGACTGTTTGCCGGCGATTTCCTCGATGGGCTGGAGCTCGAGCGCAGCCCGCATTTCAACAGCTGGCTGACCGCGCAGCGCCGCCGCTTCCACTCGTGCCACGTCGCCGTGCTGGAGCAACTCGTCGGCAGCCTGGCGGCAGACAGCGACGAGGCGATCGCCCATCTCGACACATGGGTGGAACTGGCGCCGTTCGACCGGCGTGCACATGCGGCACTTTTGGCAGGTCTGGCCGGACGCGGCGAGATCGGCGCGGCTGAAGAGCATCTGGCGGCGGCAGAACAGTTGTTCGAATCGGAAGAACTGGATTTCGCACCGCTTCGCGCGGCCTGGCGGGCGATCCGTGACCGACAGTCGGGCATCTCGCTTCGGACGGCCTGCCTGTCCACACTATCGCCATTGGTGGCCACGCCGACCGCACCCGGCCCGGTCGAGCCCAGCCATGCTTCGCTGGCGGTGATGCCGTTTGTCGAGGAGGTCGGCGGCACGCGCGGCGGATTGGCCGACGGTTTCACCCACGACATCATCACCCGTCTCGCCAAGCTCAGGGACTTCTTCGTCATTGCGCGCGGATCGGTGTTTGCGCTGGCCGAGAAGAACATCGCGCCCGAGGATGCCGGCCGCCGGCTGAATGTCGACTATGTCGCCACCGGCACGGTGCGCAGCCCGTCCGGCCGCCTCATCGTCAGCGTCGAACTGATCGAGGTGCGCAGCGCCAGGATCGTCTGGGCCGAGACCTTCGAGCGCAGGCCCGATGACATCTTTTCCGTGCTTGACGACATCGGCAACAGCATCGTCTCCTCGATCTCGGCCGAGATCGAAACGGTCGAGCGCAACCGCGCCATGCTGAAGGCGCCCAGCTCGCTCAACGCCTGGGAGGCCTATCATCGCGGCCTCTGGCACATGTACCGCTTCACCCAGGCCGAAAACGAGCAGGCGCGGCATTTCTTTGCCCAGGCCCTGCAGCTCGACCCGACCTTTGCCCGCGCCTATGCCGGCCTGTCCTTCACTCACTGGCAGAACGCCTTCCAGCGCTGGGGCGACCGCGACCGCGAAAGCGCGCTGGCCTTCGAGAGCGCCGGGCACAGCCTGCTGGTCGACGACCACAATCCGGCCGCGCATTGGGCGATGGGCCGGGCGCTGTGGCTGCGCGGCGAGCAGGACGGTTCGCTGCTCGAACTCGAGCGGGCTGTCGATCTCAGCCCCAACTTCGCGCTCGGCCACTACGCGTTGTCCTTCGTGCATTCGCAGTCGGGCGACCCGCAAGCGGCGATCGGCTCTTCCGACCATTCGCGCCATCTCAGCCCGTTCGACCCGCTGCTGTTCGGCATGCTGGGCGCACGCGCCATGGCGCGAGGAAGCGGCCGAATGGGCACTGAAGGCGGCGGCGCGGCCCAACGCCCACGCCATCATACTGGCGATCGCCGCGCACTGCCTGGCGCTGGCCGGACGGCTCGACGAGGCGCGCGGCTTCGCCGCCGCCATTCGCAAGACAAGGCCGGACTATTGCGCCGACGATTTCATCGGCACCTTCCGCTTCGAGCCGGATGCCGTGGCGCTGTTCCGGCAGGGCGCCAGGCTTATCGGGCTGAACTGAAGCCTGGCATCGCCATCTGGGGCATCGCTTGGGAATTTCGCCTCAATTCCGCTGGGTTAACGAAGTCGGAAGGAGTTGTTTAACCGTTCGCGGCTATGTCACCGCGTGGGGGACCGACAAAGTGAGTATGATGAGCAACAGCTCCGACAAGCGCAATGAATGGCGCGCCATCTTTTACGTGCAAGCTCGCGTCGCCATCCTGTTTGTCCCGGTGGTTGCCAGCCTGCTGATCATAGCGGCGCTTGCCGGAAACGAACGCAAGTCCGTTCCCAGCATGATCGACCCGACCGTCACCGGCTCCGTGCGGTAAACCAGCGGTCATCGGGTTCTTCGAGACACTCTCGGAGGCGTGCGCTATCGGCGGTTTTCATTTGGCGTTAAAATCATCCGATGGCACTGAATGAGTGGGCCCGAACGATCAAGCGCGATGTGCATGCGCTCTACCTCGCCGCTCGCGATCCCCGAACGCCTTGGTATGCCAAGGCGCTTGCCGTGTGTGTTGCAAGCTATGCCTTGTCGCCAATCGACCTGATCCCCGATTTCATTCCGGTGATCGGCTATCTCGACGACGTCATCCTTGTCCCTTTGGGCGTCCTTGCCGTGGTCAGGATGATACCGCCCGAGGTGATGGCGGAACACAGAAAGACCGCCGCGCTGGCCGCCGACAGGCCGGTGAGCCGCTACGCGGCGGTGATCATTGTTTGTATCTGGGCTGCCTCGATCGTGCTGGCCGGGTGGCTGGGATATCTGTATTTCGCCGACTGACTGCCAAGCCGTTCTGCGGGGGGGCGGCCGCCAAGAAAGCCCGGATGGATCGCGCTTTCTCGGGATTCCTTCGCCATCTGCCGTCGCTCAAACAAAGCGCGGGATCGGGCCGTTCTGCGGGGTCACATCGTCGCCAAGCTCGATAAAAACCTCGTCGACATAGCACCATGCCCAGCCTTCGGGTGGATCGTAGCCCTCGATGATCGGATGCTTGGTGGCGTGGAAATGCTTGGTGGCGTGGCGGTTGGGCGAGTCGTCGCAGCAGCCGACATGGCCGCAGGTGCGGCAGAGCCGCAGATGCACCCATTGCGACCCACTCTGCAGGCATTCCTCGCAGCCGAGCGCGCTCGGCGTCACCTTCCTGATGTCGCGCGTATGTCTGCATTCATCCATGATGCTCTCCTGCCATTCGAGGTGTATCGGCGTTGCCGCGCGCGAGATATGCATGCAATGCCGCGACCACCTGGGCGCCTTCGCCGACAGCCGCCGCGACACGTTTGACCGAGCCGGCGCGGACGTCGCCTATGGCGAACACGCCGCTGCGGCTGGTCTCCATCTGCGCCGATCCTATGTCCGAGCCGGTGCGCACGAAACCTCTGGCGTCCAGCGCCACATCGCAGTTCGCCAGCCAATCGGTGTTCGGATCGGCGCCGATAAAGAGGAAGAGATGGCGGATCGAGCGCGTGGTTTCCGCGCCGTTGGCGCGGTTGCGCCAGCGCACTGTTGCAAGATTGCCCTCTTCGCCCTCCAGAGCCTCGATTTCGGTCCCGGTCAGCACCTCGATGTTCGGCTGCGCCCGGATGCGCTCGACCAGATAGCGCGACATGCTGGCATCGAGGCTGCCGCCGCGCGCCAGCAGCGCCACTTTCCGCGCATGACTGGCCAGATAGACGGCCGCCTGTCCGGCCGAATTGCCGGCGCCGACCAGCGCCACTTCCTGGCCCGCGCAAAGCCGGCCTTCGATGGGCGACGCCCAATAATGCACGGACGTTCCCTCGAACCGCGCCAGATTGGCGATGTCGAGGCGGCGATAGCGCGCGCCGCTGGCGATCACCACGCTGCGCGCGCGCACGGTCTCGCCATCACCGACATCGAGCAAATAGCGGGCGCCTGACGCGTCGGTGGCAGTGCTCAAAAGCTTCGCCTCGTCCGGGATGACCATTTCGACGCCGAATTTCTGCGCCTGGTTGTAGGCGCGCGCCATCAGCGCCATGCCCGAAATGCCCGTGGGGAAACCGAGATAATTCTCGATGCGCGAGGAGGCGCCGGCCTGTCCGCCGAAGGCACGGCAATCGAGCACGATCGTCGACAGGCCTTCGGATGCCGCATAGACCGCCGCCGCCAGCCCTGCCGGGCCGGCGCCGACGATGGCCACGTCATACACCGTATCGGCATCGATCGGCCGCAGCAGGCCGATGCAGCGGGCGAGGTCCTTTTCACCGGGGTTCATCAGCAGCCTGCCGTTTGGACAGAGCACGATCGGCAGGTGGTGCGGATCGACCTCGAAGCGTTCTACCAGGGTTTTGGCGCAGGGATCGCTGTCTGAATCGAGCACGCGGTGCGGTTGGCCGCTGCGGGCGAGGAAACCCTGCAGCCGCAACACGTCGGCATTGTCCTGGGGTCCGATGATGATCGGCCCGCTGGTGGCGCTCTCCAAAAGCCCGACGCGGCGCAGGATCAGCGCCCGCATGATGCGCTCGCCGAGATTCGCCTCCTGCACCATCAGGTCGCGCAGCCGCTGCGAGGCGATGACGAACGCCTCCACCGGTTCGGCGGCCTGCGCATTGACCAGCGAGGGACGGGCCGAAAGCTGCGCCAGTTCGCCGACAAAGCTGCCTGGACCGTGGGTGACGATCGTCTCGCGCCTGCCGAGCCCGCCATCCTGGGTGATATCCACGCTGCCCGACAGCACGACGATCAGACCGGGCGCTACATCGCCCGCCGTGACGATGTTCTCGCCGGCCGCATAGGCGCTGGCCTCGCCGAACCGGCGCATGCGGTCGATGTCCACCTCGGCCAGCGTGGGGAACGCCTGGTCGCGGCGGGCACCGAAGATCTGGGTGGTGGATTGAGCCATGGTTGAGCGTAGCGAAGCGGGCGCGGAGTTTGAAGCGGTTTGTTGGAGCCCTGACCAGGAGGGGAGGTCTGGCTGGTAGACACCACGCCATCGTCATCTCGGGCGAGGATCCAAACCGAGACACCAGCCGAAGAACCTCAGTCGGAAGGCCTTCGTCAGTGGCTGAAGACTCGTTCCAAAGCACCCGGCTCATTGTGCATGGCAAGTTTGTCCATGATGGTGACGCTGGCCTCGTTGAGACCTACCACCTCCACCTCGACGCCCTCGCGGCGGAACTTGAGAACGGCGGTGTCGACTGCGCCGACGCCAGTGAGGTCCCAGATATGAGCGTGAGTGACGTCGATGACGGCGCGCTGGAGGCGCTCCTTGAAATCGAACGCGTTCAGAAAGTCCTCCGCTGAAGCGAAGAATAACTGGCCCTCGATAAGGTAATGGCGCTCCGCGCCGTCGCCACTGAGGGTCGAGGTGACGCGGAAAATCTGCGACACCTTCCAAGCGAAGAAGATGCCCGAGAGCAGCACGCCCACCCCGACACCAAGCGCGAGATTGTGGGTCCCGACCACGGTGATCACTGTCGCCAGCATGACGATGCTTGAACGACGGGGGTGCTTCCTGAGATCGTTCAGAGAAGACCAGCTGAACGTGCCGATCGATACCATGATCATGATGGCGACCAGGGCCGGCATGGGAATGACGCGCAGCCAGTCGCCGAGCGACATGAGCATGAACAACAGGAACGCCCCGGCCACAAATGTGGAAAGCCGCGTGCGTCCACCAGATTTGACGTTGATAACCGACTGGCCGATCATGGCGCAACCGGCCATGCCGCCCAGGAACCCGGTTACGAAGTTGGCGATACCCTGGCCAACACATTCACGGTTCTTGTCGCTTTTTGTGTCGGTCATCTGGTCGACAATGGACGCCGTCAGCAGGCTTTCGAGCAGGCCAACCGCGGCCACGCCTAGTGAATAAGGCAAAATGATCCACAGCGTTTCCAGCGTGAAAGGCACGTCTGGCAGCAGGAAGGTCGGCAAGCTCGACGGCAGTTCGCCGAGGTCGCCCACCGTCCGCACGTCGATGTGAAGCAGCAGCGATAGGGTGGTGAGCACGATGATGCACACCAGAGGCGAGGGCACCGCCTTCGTGATGCGGGGAAACAGATAGATGATGGCAAGGCCGAGACTGATCATCGCATAGGTTTGCCACGGCATGCCGACCAGTTCCGGCAGTTGGGCCATGAAGATCAGAATCGCAAGCGCGTTGACAAATCCGGTCATCACCGAGCGCGACACGAACCGCATCACATAACCCAGCCTGGCGAAGCCGGCCGCGACCTGGACCACGCCGGCCAGAATGGTTGCCGCGAGCAGGTATTGCAGACCATGGTCGCGCACCAGTGTGACCATGAGCACGGCTGTCGCCGCGGTGGCTGCTGAAATCATCGCCGGCCGGCCGCCGGTGATGGAGATAATCATGGCGATGGAGAAAGAAGCGTAGAGCCCAATCTTGGGGTCAACGCCGGCAATGACAGAAAACCCGATGGCTTCTGGTATCAGCGCCAGGGCGACAACAATGCCCGCGAGCACGTCGCCGCGCAGGTTGCCGCGCCACTCGTCGCGGTAGGTTTTGAATGTGAGCATGGAATTCCGGTCAATCATTTCCAGACCGCGACGGACCGCAGCCCATCATAGTCAGCGCAGATCTGGTTTTGTTGTTGTCCGGCGGATCGGCGGCCGGAAGAGCCACCCGGAATTGCACCGGGTCCATCTTGGATATCTGCACATAGCCAAAAATATGGTGCAGTGCAACAAGTCTTTGCTGCACGGCGTAGGCGCTGGCCTCGCTGAAACGGCCGTTTTAGAGTGACCTTGAGCCGCACAAAGAAAAAGCCCGGACGAACCGGGCTTTTTCTTTAAGTTTCTGAACCGTCGAAGGGTTCGAAACCGGAATTTGGTGCCCAGAAGAGGACTCGAACCTCCACTCCTTGCGGAACACGGACCTGAACCGTGCGCGTCTACCAATTCCGCCATCTGGGCTGGTGCGGGCTCATGTAAGCGGGCAAGCGATGTGTGTCAACGCGCTTTTTTCGCGGTTGCTCCGTTCGCCGGCTCAGTCGTCCAGCACTTCCTTGGACGCGACGGTGGAATCGGCGTTGAGCTGGTAGATGACCGGCACGCCGGTGCCGAGTTCCAGCTTGACGATCTCCTCGCCCGACTTGCCGTCGAGCGCCATGATCAGCGCGCGCAGCGAGTTGCCGTGCGCGGCGACCAGCACGGTGCCGCCGCGCAGCACATGCGGCTGCAGATCGTGCAGGTAATAGGGCCAGACCCGGGCGCCGGTGTCCTTCAGGCTTTCGCCGGCGGGCGGCGGCACGTCGTAGGAGCGGCGCCAGACATGCACCTGCTCCTCGCCCCATTTCTTGCGGGCATCGTCCTTGTTGAGGCCGGAGAGATCGCCATAGTCGCGCTCGTTCAGCGCCTGGTCGCGGATGGTCTTCAGGTCGCTTTGACCGACGGCGTCGAGGATGTGCTGACAGGTCTTTTGCGCCCGGATCAGCGCCGAGGTGAAGGCGATGTCGAATTTCAGGCCGCGCGCCTTGAGCCTCTCACCGGCGGCCTTGGCCTCGGCATGGCCCTGCTCGGTCAGGTCGACGTCGCGCCAGCCGGTGAACAGGTTCTTCAAATTCCATTCGCTCTGGCCGTGGCGCACGAGCACGAGGGTTCTCGACATGTTTGCTCCCTTCAGGTTGGGCAAGTTGGCAGATTGGCCGCTCAGCTGAGGCCGAGCACGTCCCGCATCGAATACAGTCCGGGCTTCTTGCCGCGCGCCCAAAGCGCTGCCTTGACGGCGCCGCGGGCGAAGATGGCGCGGTCCTCGGCATGGTGGGCCAGCGTGATGCGCTCGCCGGTGCCGGCCAGCAGCACGCTGTGATCGCCGACCACCGAGCCGCCGCGCAGCGTGGCGAAGCCGATCGAGCCCGTCTTGCGCACCCCGGTGTGGCCGTCGCGGACGCGCACATCATTGCCGGCAAGCGCAATGCCGCGCCCGGCAGCAGCGGCCTCGCCGAGCAGCAGTGCCGTGCCCGACGGCGCATCGACCTTGTGCTTGTGGTGCATTTCGAGGATCTCGACGTCGAAATCGTCGGCGTCGAGCGCGCGCGCGGCCTGTTCGACCAGCACCGCCAGAAGATTGACACCGAGGCTCATATTGCCCGACTTGACGATCATCGCGTGGCGCGCCGCCGCCGCTATTTTCGCGTTATCGTCGGCTGAACAGCCCGTCGTGCCGATGACATGGACGATGCGCGCCTGCGCCGCGTAGCCGGCGAATTCCACTGTCGAAGCAGGGGTGGTGAAATCGAGCACGCCATCGGCTTTGGCGAAGACCGGCAGCGGATCGCCGCTGATCGCCACATCGATGCGGCCAATGCCGGCGAGTTCGCCTGCATCCTTGCCCAGATGCGGCGAATCCGCCCGCTCGACCGCGCCGATAACTCGAGCGCCTGATATAGAGTGGATGGCACGGATCAGCGTCTGGCCCATGCGGCCGGCAGCGCCCACCACCACAAGGCCCATATCGCTTGCTTCGCTCATGTGCTCCTCACAGCAGTCTTCTTCGCACGCGTGGCCCGGACCGGAGTTTGGATCGGCTTGCTGTCATCGACAAGCCCCAGCCCCTTCTTGCCCTGGATGCGGTGGAAGCGGGAATAGATGCTGTCCGGGTCGGCCATCAGCGTCGCATGGGTGCCTTCCTCGACCAACCGGCCCTCTTCCAGCACGATGATGTGGTCGGCATTGACCACCGTCGATAGCCTATGCGCTATGACGATGGTCGTGCGGCCTTGCATGACTTGGGTCAGCGCTTCCTGGACGCGCGCCTCCGCCTCGTTGTCGAGCGCCGATGTCGCCTCGTCGAGCAGCAGGATCGGTGCCTGGCGCACGATCGCGCGGGCGATCGAGACGCGCTGGCGCTGGCCGCCGGAAAGAGTCGAGCCGCCTTCCCCGACCGGCGTGTCGTAACCTTGCGGCTGCTGGCGGATGAACTCGTCGGCTGCCGCCTGTTTCGCCGCCTGCTCGATCTCGGCGTCCGTGGCCGACAGACGGCCGTAGCGGATGTTGTCGCGGATCGTGCCCTCGAACAGATATGGCGCCTGCGCCACATAGGCGATCGACTGCCGCAGCGAATGCTTGGTTACCTTCGAGATGTCCTGGCCATCGACCTCGATGCTGCCCCGGTCGACGTCGTAGAAGCGCTGCAAGAGCGCCACCAGCGTCGATTTGCCGGCGCCCGACGCACCGACGATCGCCGTCACCTTGCCGGCCGCGGCGGTAAAGCTCAGGTCCCTAAGCACCGGCATGTCGGCGCTGTAGCCGAACGTCACATTGTCGAAACGCACCTCGCCGGTGGTGATCCTCGCCTCGACGGCATCGGGTGCGTCGCCCTGTTTTGGCTCCAGGTCGAGCAACTCGTAGATCATGCGCGCGTTGACCAGGGCACGTTCCATGCCCACCTGTGTGCGCGCCAGGCGTCTTGCCGGATCGTAAGCCATGATCAGTGCGGTGATGAAGGAGAAAACCGCGCCCGGCGGCTGCCCAAGATACAGCGCCCGGTAGCCGGAATAGGCAAGCACGGAGGTGATGGCGAGACCGCCCAGAATCTCGGAAATCGGCGACAGCCGCTCCGAGACGCGGGCGATCTTGTTGTTACGCTGCTCGGCCGTGTCCGCCATGATGCCGATGCGGCGCGCCAGCTCGGCCTCCAAGGTGAAGGCCTTGACGATGGCGATGCCTTGCGTGGCTTCCTGCACGGACCCGTTCAGCCGCGAATTGATCAGGACGGATTCCCGGTTGATACGCCGCAGTCGGCGGGTGATATAGACGACGGCCCAGATCAGTGGAGGGCCGATCAGCAGCGAGCTGAGCGACAACACCGGATCCTGATAGATCATCACGCCGACGAGAGCGATCAGCGTGACCGCGTCGCGGCTGATGGAGGTCAGTGTCAGCGACAGCAGATCGCGAACGCCGCCGACATTCTCGCTGACCTGTGCCGCCAGCCGACCGGAACGCGTATCGTTGAAGAAGTTGACGCCGAGCTTCATCAGATGGTCGAAGCTGCGCTTCTGGTAGCGCGCGACCAGATTGTTGCCGATACTGGCCAACGCGACTGCTTGGCCGTAACCGGCGAAGCCGCGCAGCAGGGAGGCTCCCATGAAACCGGCACAGATCAACCAGAGCATATCGCCGCGTCGTTCGTAGAAGATCTGGTTGATCATCGGGGCCATGATCCACGCCGTGAAGGCAGTGGTGCCGGAAACGATCAACAGGCAAGAGACGGCGACGACATAGGTCCAGCGATACTCGTTGCCGTTTTCAGCGAGGATGCGGCGGAGCACCGCTGTGACCTCGCCGGGCCGGGCTTTTTGTTTGTTTGGAGCTTGAAGTGTCAAATCGGGAGCGCTTTGTGGTTTTCCGCCTCGTGGGACCGGGGCTGCAAATTCGGCACCCCTCTTAACGCCCTGCGGCCTGATTGCCTATGCCCGCACCTGATTAACTTCGTCGCGGGGGCGCGAGCGCTTCGCTGGCTTTCAGGCCTGCCAGCGCCGGCCCTCGGTCTGGACGCCGAACAGCGAGGGGTTCCTGGCATAGGCGGCAAGGCCCAGAAGTGCGGCCAGCGGGTGGGTGATGACGTAGACCGGCATGGTGCGCATCATCGCGCTGTGCGGCGCCTTGTCCTCGAAAGCGGCGCGGAAATTGCCGGCTTTCAGCGCCGGCACGATCTTCTGCGCGATGCCACCGGTGAGGAACACGCCGCCGCGGCTCATGAATACCAGAGCAAGGTCGCCTGCGGTGCGCCCAAGGCAGGTGACGAAGATCTCCAGCGCTTCCTCGGCAACCGGATCGGTTTTCGCAAGTGCCGCGGCAGTGATCTCCGCCGGCGTCGTGAAGGGCGACGCCTTGCCGTCCGCCTTGGCCACCGCCCGGTAGACATTGACCAGACCGCGCCCGCACAGGATCTGCTCGCCCGAAACGCGGCCTTCGAGCTTCTCGATATGCGGAAAAACCTCGAAATCGCGCGGTGTGCGCGGGCCGATGTCCATATGGCCGCCCTCGCCGGGGACCGGTATCCAGTGGTGCAGCGCATGGACCAGCCCGGCGACGCCGAGCCCGGTTCCCGGACCGAGCACGACGCGCCCGGCATTGGGCTCCGGCGTGCCGCCGCCGATCTTTTCCATGTGCTCCTCGCCGAGCGCGACGACGGCCAGCGCCTGCGCCTCGAAATCGTTGAGCACGACGATGTCGCTCAGGCCGAGGCTGGCGAACATTTTCCTCGGCTTGACGATCCAGGGGCAGTTGGTCAGCTCGATCTCGTCGCCGTCGACCGGGCCAGCCACCGCCAGCACCGCCGAATTGGGACGCACCGACGAGCGGTCGAGCACGGCCGCCTGGATCGCCTCGTCGATGGTGTTGTAGTTCGCCGTCTGGACGATGGTCGGCTCGCCTGCCTCGGAATTGGCGTCGAGCACGATCGAAAAGCGCGCATTGGTGCCGCCGATGTCGCCGATCAGGATCGGAAACCGCAGCAAAGTGTCGTCGTCGCCTGTGCGTGGCATGCTCTCGTCCGTCTCCGGCGCCCCCGACGGCATCTGGCCGTTCTTCCGTTGACTAGCGCATGGGTTTGAAAAGGGAAACGGTTTTCGACCCCGGCGGCGCGCTGAGGCCGGCTCTGCGGCCAAACCGCCACGGTTTCGCAAAAATGAGGCGTTGAACCGATTGAGCCTGCCTATAAGCTGTAAGCTATAAGCCGTGATCGTCAGTTTCCAGGCGGTCGCGGTCTCGGCAGCGGCACGCCGATCTCGGGAGTCGCCGTGAAAGCGTTCCCCGTGCTTGGCAGGCCGGCGGCGGCCGGGGTGGCGGGCAATGACGGCGCTTCGGATTCGGGCGCCGCGGCCGCGACCGGCACGCCGCCGCCATGGTAGGTAGCCGCCTCGGCCGACGACGGCCCCGGCGCGTCGAGCACGGCGCGGCATTCGCTCGGCAGGTTCGCCATCGTCATCAGGTCGCGGGCCTTGGGCGCATCGGGGTTCTTGTTGGGGCGCCAGGGCTCCTGCGTGAACCACCAGGCCAGCGGCTTGCCGCAACCGTCATCGTCCGGCGTCGCTTCCTGCGCCTTGCAGCCGGGCGATCCGGGCTGACAGCCGATGCGCATGTGGAAATGATAGTCGTGGCCCCAGAACGGCCTGACCTTACGCAGCCAGAAGCGGTCGCCCTTGACGGTATCGCAGAGCTTTTTCTTGATGCCCGGATTGACCAGGATGCGCTCGACCTGGCTGTAGCTTGCCGCGCGCTTCAAAAGCCTTGTGTGCGCTGGCGTCCACAGCGCGTCCTTCACCAGATGGGTCTTCTCATCGACCATCAAGGTGGCGCTCATCGATTCGCGCTGCGCCATCGACAGCGGGCGGCTGGGCATCGGCGTCAGCCAGATGTCGGCGTCGAGCCCGATCTGGTGCGAGGCATGTCCTGTCAGCATCGGGCCGCCGCGCGGCTGCGAAATGTCGCCGATCAGCAGGCCTGGCCAACCATCGGCCGCTGCGTCGCGCGACAATTTCTCGACTACCGCGATCATCGCCGGATGGCCCCAGCGGCGGTTGCGCGACGGCCGCATCACCTGCCAGGTCGGACCGTCCAAGGGAATGGCGACGCCGCCGGCAAAACAGCCCTTGGAATAGAATCCGATCGACTGCGCCGCGGTGGCGGCCGGCAGTTTCTTGGCGCCGAACAGGTCTTTTGCCCGTTCCTCGGCCGCCGCCGGCTGCGTGGCGAAGCCGACCAGGGCAAGCAGGCCAAGCGCGGCCGCAAGAAGCGGCATTCTGCCCAGCGACGATGGCCTTGATGCCTTCATGAACCCCCACCCACCACAGCTCGAACCGCCGAATCATAGCATGCCCGACGCACGGCTTCGATCGCTACCGCTTCATCGGGCTGCGCGCCTCGCCGTCGCGCCAGTCGCCGCTTGCCCACATATGGTCGAAGGCGGCGCGGTAGTCCGGAAAGCGCAGGGAATAGCCCGCCGCCTTGATCGCCATGTTGGCGACACGCTTGTTCTCGCCATAGAAGGACCGCGCCATGGGCGAAAGTTGGGCGGCGTCGAAGGGAATTTCGGGCGGCGCGGTGACGCCCATCAGCGACGCGGCATAGGCGACGACATCCTGCGGCGGCGCCGGCAGATCGTCGGTAACGTTGAAGATGCCACCTGCATTGCTTTCGATGAGCTGCCACAGGGAGCCTGCAATATCGTCGCAATGGATGCGGTTGAACACCTGATCGGGCTTGACCAGCCGCCTTGCGGTGCCGTTTTCCAGATTGACCAGCGCGTTGCGGCCGGGGCCGTAAATGCCGGAAAGCCGCAGGATCGCCACCGGCCGGCCGATCTCGCGGCCGAGTTCCAGCCAGTCCTGTTCGGCCGCCACCCGCATCACAGAGCGCTTCGACACCGGCCGGCATTGCGCCGTTTCATCGACCCACGCGCCGTCATAATTGCCATAGACGCCGACAGTCGAGAGATAGCCGATCCATTCGAGCGCCGGCATTTGAGCCAGGATTACCGCGCGGGCGGCATTCAGCACGGGATCGCCGGCCTCTTCCGGAGCGATCGAAATCACCAGATGCGTTGTTTTTCCCAACGCATCGCCGGTTTCCTCGGTCAGCGCGCCATCGAACAGCAGCGGCGCGATGCCGGCCTGGCGCAGCGCCTCGAACTTTTCCGGCGCGCGCGTCGTCCCAAAGACCCGACCGTTGCCGGCTCGGGCAAAGGCCTTGCCGGAATAGCCGGCGCCGAAGATGAAGACCTGTTTTTCGCTCATGCCTGTACCCTGGTTGGCCGAGCCAGACGCCATTCGTCGCGCACGGCCGCCTCGCCCTCGGTTTTCAGGCCGATAGCTGCCCGTTCGGAGTATTCGGCATCGGGCACCAGCCGCGCCAGCGCCCATACTGCCGCGCCCCGCACCAGCGGCGAAGCATCGTCCAGCAAGACGCGCACAGCGTCGGCAAGAGAGGCATCGCCGGAATTGCCGGCGGCGATCAGCACGTTGCGGATGAACCGGTCGCGGCCGATGCGTTTTATCGGCGAACCGGAGAAGAAAGCGCGGAAGGCCGCGTCATCGAGACCCAAAAGGTCGGCGAGCGGCGGCTCGCGCAAATCATCGCGCGCGACGAGTTTTGCTTCGGAAGCCGCCTTGGCGAATTTGTTCCACGGGCAGGCGGCAAGACAATCGTCGCAGCCATAGATGCGGTTGCCGATCTTTTCGCGGAACTCACGCGGGATCGGCCCCTTGTTCTCGATGGTGAGATAGGAAATGCAGCGCCGCGCATCGAGCCGGTAGGGCGCCGGAAAAGCATCCGTCGGGCACGCGTCGAGGCAGGCGCGGCAGGAGCCGCAATGATCGATCTCGGCGCGGCCGGGCACGAGTTCGGCGGTGGTGAAGATGGTGCCGAGGAACAGCCAGGAGCCGTGCTCGCGGCTGACCAGATTGGTGTGCTTGCCTTGCCAGCCGAGCCCGGCGGCCTCGGCCAGCGGCTTTTCCATCACCGGCGCAGTGTCGACGAACACCTTCACATCACCGCCGGCGCGCGCCACGAGCTTGCCGGCGATCTCCTTCAGCCGCCCCTTCATCACATCGTGATAGTCGCGGTTCTGCGCATAGACCGAGATGGCGCCACGGTCGCGCTTGGCCAGCACGCCGCGCGGATCATGGTCGGGGCCGTAGTTCATCGCCAGCACGACGATCGACCGCACCTGCGGCCACAGTGCCGCCGGTTCGGCCCGGCGTTGCAGCGTCTCGGCGATCCAGTCCATCGAGCCGTGAAAGCCATCGGCGACGAATTCGGCCAGGCGCGCCGGCGCCAGCGGGATCGCATCGGGGGAGGTGACGGCGACGGCACCGAAGCCGGCGCGCTGCGCCTCCGCGTCGATCAGCGCGCGCAGTTTCGCGGCGTCAGAAGTCGAGGTCCGCATAGTGCGACACCGGCGACAGGCCACGCACCCGGTCGGTCAAGAGCGGCCGAAAGGATGGCCGCGACTTGACCCGCGTGTACCACTCGCGTGCAGCGCTGTGCTCGCGCCAGTCGATCTCGCCGAGATAATCGAGCACCGACAGCGTCGCCGCGGCCGCGAGATCGGCATAGGTGACCCTCGAACCGGCCAGCCAATGGCGGGTGCCGGCCAGCCAGTTGGTGTATTTCATGTGCTGGCGGATGTTGGCGCGCGCGGCACGGATCGCGCCCGAATCGGGCGAGCCGCCGCCCGCCGTTTCCGGCATGACCGGCTTCAGCACGCGCTCGCGCACCAGATGGCGGGTAACTTCGCTTTCAGCCTTGTTGAGATACCAGTCGATGAGCCGGCGGATTTCGGCGCGCTGCATCGGGTCCTCGGCGAACAGCCGCTTGTCGCGCTTCAGCACACCGCGCGTTTCATCGAGATATTCCGAAATCACCGTCGCGCCGACGATCGGCACGTGGCCTTCGGCCAGCAGGATCGGCAGCGTGCCGGCCGGGTTCAGCGCCAGGAACTCCTTGCGCCGGGTCCACGGCTTTTCCTCGATCAAAGCCAGCTCCTCGCCATACTCGCCGAATGCGAGGCGGACGAAGCGACAGGTGGCGAACATGGGATGGTGGAAAAGCGTCAGCATGGTTCCGCGATGATAAAGCGCACTGGCGAATCGCAGGGCGCACCGGTAAGTCTTGGCCGCCCGGTTAGCGGGCCGTCAGGGTGTTGCGACCTATAGGGGGACTTCAACGCCATGACAAGCAAGCCCTTCTGTCAGCCGTCACGCCAATGCCGAGGTAGCCATGGAAAGCCAGACCATCGTCGAAGCCCTGCTGCTCGGCCTGCTGGAGGGGCTGACCGAGTTCATCCCGGTGTCGTCGACCGGCCATATTCTGCTTGCCGGTCATTTCCTCGGCTTCCATTCGACCGGCAAGGCCTTCGAGATCCTGATCCAGCTCGGCGCCATCCTGGCGATCCTCAGCGTCTATTTCCGCCGGCTGTGGAAGATGCTGCTCGACCTGCCGCATGACCGGCTGACGCGGCATTTCGCCATCGGCATCCTGATCGCCTTCCTGCCGGCGGCGATCATCGGCGCGCTGGCGCATGATTTCATCAAGACGGTGCTGTTCGAATCGCCGAGGCTGATCTGCATCATGCTGATCATCGGCGGCGTCGTACTGCTGGCGGTGGACCGCATGAACCTCAAGCCGGTCTACCGCGATGTCGAGCGCTTCCCGACCCGGCTTTACCTGCAGATCGGGCTTTTCCAGTGCCTGTCGCTCATTCCCGGCACATCGCGTTCGGGCTCGACCATCGTCGGCGCCCTGCTTTTGGGCGTCGATAAGCGCGCGGCCGCGGAATTTTCCTTCTTCCTTGCGATCCCGACCATGGTCGGCGCCTTCGCCTTCGACCTGTTCAAGAACCGCAACGTGCTGAGCAGCGCCGACCTGCCGATCATCGCCGTCGGCTTCGTCGCCGCCTTCGTCACGGCGCTCATAGTCGTACGCTTCCTGCTCGATTACGTCTCGCGCAACGGCTACTCGCTGTTCGGCTGGTGGCGGCTGGTGGTGGGTATTGTCGGGCTGGCGGCGCTGATGATTTGGGGGTGAGCTTACCCTCCCCCTTGTGGGGAGGGTAAGCTACTCAATTCCTTCCGTAAAACGCGTTCTCGACATGCACCGGCCAGCGCCAGGGCAGCACCGCGACCATGTCGAAGCGCATCGACAATCTGCCGTAGTCCGCTTGGCGTGACAGCCAGATGTCAGCCGCGCCTTCTATGCGACGCTCCGATTCGTGACCGATCGCCTCCATGGCTTCCATCAGCGTGCGGCGCGCCTTGACCTCGACGAACAGCACCAGATCGCCGCGCCGCGCGATCAGGTCGATCTCGCCGAAGCGTGTGCGGTGGCGGCGCGCAAGAATCCTGTAGCCCTTCATCATCAGGGCTGCCGCCGCCAGCCATTCGCCGCGATGACCGCGTCGATAGGCTTTCAGGCGGCTGGAGCTCGGGCGCTCAGCCACTGTCGCTTTCTCCAGAAATCTCCCTGAGCTCTAGCAGCCGCCGATAGAGCGCCTGTTTCTGGCCGCCGGTCATTTTCGCGGCTTCCGCAGCCGCCTTGGAAGCCGGCATCTCGGCGGCGAGCGACAGCAGCAGGCGGTCGATATCGGCGGGCTCGTCCGCCTTGGCCTCGGCCGGGCCGACGCAGACGACGATCTCGCCCTTCGGCGTATCGGCCGCAGCATAGTGGTCGGCCAGCGCCTGCAGCGTGCCGGTTCGCATCTCCTCGAAGGTCTTGGTCAATTCCCTGCCGATAGCCGCCTTTCGCTCGCCGCCCAGCGCTTCGACCATGGCACCGAGGGATTCGGCCAGCCGACGCGGCGATTCGAAGAAGATCAGCGTCGCCGGCACGGCTTTCAGTGCCTCCAGCCGCGTCAACCGCTGCCCGGTCTTCACCGGCAAAAATCCGGCGAACATGAAGGCATCGGAGGGCAGGCCGGATGCGGTCAACGCCGCAAGCGGCGCCGACGGGCCGGGGATCGGCACGACGCGAATGCCGTGGTCGAGCGCCTCGCCGACCAGCCGGTAGCCGGGATCGGATACCAGCGGCGTGCCGGCATCGGAGATCAGCGCCACGCTCTGCCCGGCCTGAAGTGCCGATATCAGCTTCGGCCCGGCCTCGCCGGCATTGTGTTCATGATAGGCCGTGGTGCGGCGGCGAATGCCGTAGCGCTCGAGCAGCACGCGCGACACCCGCGTGTCTTCGCAGGCGACGATGTCGGCCGCGGCCAGCGTCTCCAGCGCGCGCAGCGTGATGTCGGCGAGATTGCCGATCGGCGTCGCCACCAGATAGAGCGCCGGCTCCAATGGCCGTGCCGCGATCTCGGTCTGCCCGACCACATAGCTGCGCTTGCTCGTCTCTGCGGTCACCGATGACTTCTCCATTCAGCCCTGTTTGGCACGGCTGACGCGGGCTTGCAAAAGCTGACGCCGATGTAAGGAATTCGCCTTTCCTTTGCCACAGTGGGGAACCAAACCGGCGTTGGCAGATTAGCCCCCTGATTCCGGAGGAGGACAGGATGGACAGCCTGAAGATACAGGACGCTTTCGAGCCTTACTATGCCGGCCGCAAGCGCGGTGCCGCGCCCACGGCCAAGCGCCCGCCTGCCAAGACCGAGAACAGCCTGACCAAAGAGCGGACCGCGAGCACCTCGCCGACGAAGGGCAGGCATTCCGACAGCAACAAACCAGACAGCACGACGGAGCACTGACCGGACGATGCCCAATCGCTTCGACATCTTCATCACCCGTCTTGAAACAAAGAATGCCCGCAACGGCGCGCAACTAGCCTCGATAGGCGACCAGCACCGCGCCCGCCGCGATAAGGGCGACGCCAAGCCAATTCGCTCCGGACAACCGCTCGCCGAGAAAGGCCGCGCCAAACACCGCCACAAGCACGACGCTTAGCTTGTCGATCGGCGCCACCTGCGCCGCATTGCCGATCTTGAGCGCCCGAAAATAGCAGAGCCATGAGGCGCCGGTCGCCAGACCGGACAGGCCGAGGAAAGCCCAGGTCTTTCCCGAGATTGTAGCCGGCGACTGGAACTGGCCGCTGGCGAGCAGGATGGCACCGAGCACGATCAGGATGATGACCGTGCGGATGAAGGTGGCGAAATCGGAATTGATGTTCTCGATGCCGACTTTGGCGAAGACCGCCGTCAGGGCCGCGAATGCAGCCGAGAGGAGGGCCCAGAATTGCCAGGAGGATACGGTCAGGTTCATGCCGGTGGCCTTTGCGGATGGCGTCTCAACCGAGATACCGTGAAACGCGTGCCTTCAGAAGGCTAATCAACTCAAGATCCATGAATTCATACTCGTCAGGTATATCGAGGCAGATAACACGGGCCTTCCTCAGGCTGGCCTTGAATTTCTTCTGCAGTTTGGTGCGGTGCGCCTTTTCCATGACGAAGATGAGGTCGGCCCACGCCACCAGATAATGCGTCAGCGGCGTGTCGGCATCGTGGTTGGTCCCCGCCGAGGCCACCTCGATATCCCGGCGCGTTGAAAACACCTGTTCGGCGGTGGGGCTGCGCAAGCGATTCTGGCTGCAGACAAAGAGGACGTTCTTCAAAGGGTTAGCGCGCCAGATCGGCGACCACGGCGTCGAGCACGATCATACCGGCCGGCGTGGCGCGCAGGCGCGAATTGCCGATCGGCGCCACCAGCCCCTCTCCCTGCAGCATCGACAGCCGCGAGCTCGACAGGCCGCGTCCGGAGAACGCTTCGTAGCGGGAGAGGTCGATGCCTTCGGCGAGCCGCAGGCCCATCAGCAGGAATTCGTCGGCCTCTTCCGAACGCGTCAGGATTTCGCCGCCGGTGACGCCATGGCCCTTGGCCTCGACCAGATTGGCCCAGGTTTCCGGCATCCGCTCGGCGATCGTCACCGTGCGGCGACCATTTTCGACGAAGCGGCCATGCGCGCCCGGCCCGACGCCGACATATTCGCCATAGCGCCAATAGGTGAGGTTGTGCCGGCTCTCGGCGCCCGGCCTTGCGTGGTTGGAGATCTCGTAAGCCGGCAAACCATGCGCCGATGTAATCTCCTGCGTCAGCGCATAGAGGTCAGCGGCGTGGTCATTGTCGGGAATGATGAATTTCTTTGCCGCGTGCAGGGCGTGGAAGGGCGTGCCTTCCTCGATGGTCAGCTGGTAAAGCGACAGATGGTCGGCGGCATGGCCGATCGCCTGTTCCAGCTCCGATGCCCAAGCCTCCGGCGTCTGGCCGGGCCGGGCATAGATCAGGTCGAAGGACAGCCTTGGGAATATTTCCCGCGCGAGGCCGATGGCGTGCAGCGCTTCCTCGACATTGTGCAGCCGCCCGAGGAAGCGCAAATCCTTGTCATCCAGCGCCTGCACGCCGAGCGACACGCGGTTGACGCCGGCTGCCCGGTAGCCGCGAAAGCGTTCGGCCTCGACCGAGGACGGATTGGCCTCCAGCGTC
Source organism: Mesorhizobium sp. M1342 (assembly GCF_040317955.1). Lineage (NCBI taxonomy): Bacteria > Pseudomonadati > Pseudomonadota > Alphaproteobacteria > Hyphomicrobiales > Phyllobacteriaceae > Mesorhizobium > Mesorhizobium sp. M1342. The sequence goes on from NZ_JAMYLI010000006.1 coordinate 253,681, forward strand.
ACCTCGATGCCGTCAGGCACAGTCCAGTTCTTCGCCACGGCGTCCAGAACCCTGGCCACCGTTTCCGGCTTCATCAGCGACGGCGTGCCGCCGCCGAGAAAAATGCTGGTCACCTCGCGCGGCCCGGTGCGTTCGCGCATCGTCGCCAGCTCGGCCTCGAAGGCGCTGGCAAAGCGCTCCTGGTCGACCGGCTGGTGGCGGACATGGCTGTTGAAGTCGCAATAGGGGCATTTGGCCGCGCAGAACGGCCAGTGGACATAGACGCCGAAACCGGGCGTCCGGTCGAGCAGCATGCTCATGCCGAGCCCAATCTCGCCTTGGCGAACTTCTGGAAGGCGCGAGCGCGATGCGACAGCGCCGTCGGCTGGCCGGGCTTCCAGCCGTGCTTTTCCTCGGCCGTCATCTCACCAAAAGTCTTGTCGAAGCCGTCGGGGAGGAAGACCGGGTCGTAGCCGAAGCCGAGTTCGCCGCGCGGCGGCCAGACCAGCGTGCCTTCGGCCTCGCCGCGATAATATTCCGCCTCGCCGTCGGGAAACGCCAGGCAGATGACGGCGACGAAGCGTCCCTTGCGCTGTTGCGGCAAGGCCGCGCCGACTTCCTGCAACGCCACTTCGGTGCGCTGCATGGCCATGCCGAAATCGCGCGATCCATCCGGGGTTTCGGCCCAGTTGGCGGTGTAGACGCCGGGCGCGCCGTCGAGCGCGTCGACGCACAGGCCGGAATCGTCCGACAGCGCCGGCAGGCCGGTCGCCTTGGCGGCGGCGAGCGCCTTGATGTAGGCGTTCTCCTCGAAGGTGGTGCCGGTCTCGTCAGGCTCCGGCAGGCCATACTCCTTGGCCGACTTGGCTTCGAAGCCGAACGGCCCCATCAGGTCGGCGAATTCGCGCAGCTTGCCGTCATTATGGCTAGCGACGACGATCTTCTTTCCGTCGAGAGAATGCATCAAAGGCCCCAGATTCGTGGCTCGGCGAATTCGATCGAATTGCCCGAGGGGTCGCGTATATAGATCGAACGGCCGCCCTGCGGCCATTCGAATTCGCTCTCGATAGCGATGTGCTTCGCCTCGAGATGCGCTTTCCAGCGCACGATTTCGTCGGCGGTCGCCGCAAAGCAGAGATGGCCTTCCCCGACCGTGCCGTGCGGCGGCACCGGCAGCCTGGCGTCGGACGCCGGCGGGATTTTGGTCGCCTCGGCGTTGAAGACGAGCAGCACGCCGGGGCCGCAGCGGAAGAAGAGATGCCGGCCGGCCACCTTGCCGAGGAGGGGGAGGCCGAGGATGTCGGTGTAGAAGGTTTCCGCTGCGGTCAGGTCGCTGACGTAGAGAGCTGATTCAAGGATGGCAGAGGG